>CAYPOB010000011.1:0-2461 GCA_964412405.1 uncultured Methanocellales archaeon
GTGGGATGCGCCTTTGGCGGCGGAAGATGCCTGATAGATAGTTGATTATCCAGGAAGAATGGAAATCCGAACATCCTTGCGTTTATCAAAAAATCTATATCCTCGCCTCTTGAAATATTTGGGTCAAAGGGCACAACCGTAAAAAGATTGCGATGAATGACCATATTTCCACCAAATACAAAAGGCGTCTTCTTCAGTCTCGGTTCGGTTCCAATGATTTCGTCAAATGCTTCATTCATCCTGTCATATTGGTCCCAATATTTCATCCATGGCAAAATTGGTTTTTTAATGCGGTAGCCTCCATCCGATTGAAGATAATATCCCGCTACTGCGTTGACGGTTTCTCCCTCAATATCTTTACCGATGAATTCTTTGGCTTTCGAGATGAAATCAGGGTCTTCAAATACTTCATCATCGTCAATGAGCACTGCCACATCTGAACCTAAAATATGGGGGATAAATAGACACAGATTTCGGATATTAGAATATTCTCGAAGCTTGAGAAGTTCGATATGCTCCTTTTTGCCTCTGTCAATCAATAGCTCATGTATCTGTTTAAGATGAGAGGGTCCAAACAACAATACTTTCACTCCTACGGCATCAGCGGATTTTATGATATTGGCAACCTTCTCTTCAACTTTGGCTTCAATGGACTCTGCAGTCGCAACAGCAATTATCACCAATTGAAAATCTTTATCCTTCAAAACAGAGATACTTTGGATAGCCCTGAGTAATGCACCCTCTTCATCTAAGGGAATTGGATGATCATATACAGCATCTCCTTCCGTCCAGCCAACTTCACTTTCTCTTGCCCACCGAGCTTCCGTGTAAGGAAGAGGAGGGGAAGAGGAAAACGAAGTTTTCCTTGACCAATATGAGGGTATTACCATTGTAAGTTTCACAGAGTCTTCCCCCTCCTTATACCCTGAAATATTTCCTCAAAAAAACCCTGAATGCCTCATCATCTATCTTGATAATTTGCGCATTCTTCAACACGCGATAGCCGTTATCAATCGCCCCTGACACGTGCTTTCCCAATCCGCATGTCCGCAATTCAGATTTCAACAGGGCATTCACATCGGCGTACTTCCTCGGCATCTCGACGGCGTATTTCCCATAGCGAATGTAAGGATAACGGTCAGCATGTTTTGCTTTGAATTTTTCGGCGTGCGTAACCGATTCAACAGGAGGCCCTCTGTGTATTTTGAGGGGGGGCAGTCTTGCTATTTCCATTTCCAGTAAGATAACCGAGATGGAATTAGACCACACATCGCCGTGAAATACTCTGAAATCATTTTTATAGAGCAGTTCTTCTATGGATTTAAGCGCTTTATATAATTGCGGATAGAGCACATCATCCACAACATCTGGCGCCTTGAACACGACGGCAAATACATTCATGCCCCTTCGCTTCAATTCATCGGCGAGCTCATTATCGGTCATAGGTTTGACCTCTGATGGGAAAAAGAAGCCGACGTCCGATGCCTTTAGGAACGTGCGCGTCGCATCGATAAACACGCAAAACTTATCCAGTGAGACCGCAGCAGCGACATTTCTCGATGAGTCCACTGGATCGATGACGACCAGAGGAGCTCCGCCCCAGGCGGAACATATACGAAACGATTTTCTCGACGAGTCCACTGGATCGATGACGACTACGGTGGCATCATGCTCATCGTCCTTATGGTCTTTTATATCGATAATGACGCCTCGCCGCCACCTCTTTGTACTTTGCAACACGTTCAGGAACGACCCGTATTTGAGGACCAATAGTTCGCATAAGTATCCAGAAAAGCCCATCGTCTTGAGTTCTGCGCCATAAACACCGATGCCCTTCATGAACTGTTTGAGCAGTCGCACCTCATCTTCCAGCCCACCGATCCTGGCATTTATGTACTCGTTATGGAACGGCGTTCTATCCACTGCAGATTTGATAGATGCCGGATTGGAAACGCTAAAACATGGAACCAGATCGACAGCGTAGCCCTTGAAGGACGCCTTTATGTATGGATGTTCCGCATACCGCTCCTCATATTTAGCTGCAACCTTCTTGGCGATCTGGAGTCCCAGTGACTCCATTTTCTCCTCTGAAATCGTTTCGGGCAGCATTATAAATATATCGATGTCCAGGTCACCAGATATCCATGTGCCTTTTGCAATCGAGCCGACCAACAGTCCATGCGCATCAACGCCAAGCTCTTTTGCGACTTCATCGATGCGAGATATGATATATTCGGTCAATTTCAGCAGCGCTTTTTTTTCATCTTCGTCAGGCACTATTTTCTTCAGAACCGTGGAGTATATTTTATCGCCGGTCATAGTCCTACCTCTAATAGGGTTTTGTAGATCGGCCCATCCGATGTCAATGTACTCTTTTTTAGCTTAATATGGTCAACTCTCATCTTCCCAAGTGAGATGTCGGAGAATTCACGGATGGTGTTTATCAAAGATCGTTTCTGCA
>CAYPOB010000011.1:2561-4026 GCA_964412405.1 uncultured Methanocellales archaeon
CACGGGTGAAAGTCGCTTAACCCTTGCCAGCGTCGCATGTGCCGTGAATTTGCGCTTATCTGCTCGAATTTTCAAAGGCATTAGCGCCCCTTCTACTGCACTGTGTAGTTTTTCGAAATGTTGTGAAATCGAAGGATTTACACCCGTCCAGATGACGTTGATGTGATTTACATCCGGAAAAACTCCAATTCCATTTATTTCCGCATCAAAAGGAGGGTGGTGGACGTTCTGGAGGGCATTTTTTATCGCATCAACTTGTTTATCATCGACGTCACCGATAAACTTGATGGTGATGTGAATTAGCTCGGGGTCCACCAGCGTCGCACCATGGTCTACGAATTGCCGCTGGATATCTGCCGCTTCCTTCTGGATATCCTCTGGAAAATCCACTGCAATAAATGCTCGAATCACTTTATCCCAACTTCGTCTGCTGATACCTTACGTATAGGCCATCGAGGTCCACAATCTCTCTGGTGATGCCACATAAGACCTCGGACCCGAGTTCAGTAATCGGATTATTTTTTTTATCGATAAATTCATAGCCTGGATCGTCTGAGGGAATATTAATCCTCTTTACAGCCCGACGACATTCTTTCAGATTTGACCTATTACATTCCCTGGTCCATTCAGTCGTCATTGGAGATAGTCCTGCCAACTTCAGTTCATGTTTGAAACAGGGTCGATGAAAAAGCGTCGACAGTATATATACTCCCACGGCAAAGCGCTTATCCGGGTCTAACTTGGCTATGCGATCCCCTAAAAGTGTATATATTTCTTTGTGGCATTTGGATGATGGTTGATGGTGGGCGATAGAGTATACTTTAGATGGGGGGACATCTTTCTCTATCACATGACCTAACTCCTTGAGCGCCCTTAGATATCCCGTGATAATCAATCTATGTTGATCATGCCCCTGTTTTTTAAACTGGCGTGTTATCCCGCTGATAGATAGTTGCCCTTTCTCAAGCATTTTAATTAACATTTCATAGAATTTTTTTTCCATATCTTCCTCAAAATCTAATTGGTAACAAATTCGGGTGAATGTTCTTTTATTGTTATCAGGTTTGATAAAACTTTCTATTTTTTATGACTAAATCTGATGTTAAAAAGTTTTAAGGCATATAACTCACATGATTTTGGTGGAGGTATTTAATGGGTGAAGATATTACTATTAAATTAGATACTCTCGCAAGACGCGGTTTAGGTAAGAAGGTTAAGGTATACTCTACTGGGAACTGTCCAAGGTGTGAGCAACTGAAGCGCTTGTTGGTGTCGTATGAAATCCAATATGAGGAAGTGGATATGTCCACTCCCGAAGCGCTAACCGAATTAAGAATGAACGGAATATTCACCTTATCTGCGCCAGTACTGCAGGTAGAAGATGATTTTTTCATTCCGTAGATGGGAGAGAATGAGTGGGTCGCTGTCCACACGGGTTGCAACACACTAAATATGATATAAGGAG
>CAYPOB010000011.1:4126-7228 GCA_964412405.1 uncultured Methanocellales archaeon
GGGGAGAATATGAGCGTCGATACAGCCAAGATATATGATATAAGGAAAGGGGAGAACCTGGGAGTTGATACAACTAAAATAGTTGATACAACTAAGATAATACAAAAAACGCTTGAAGGTGCAGAAGTGTCCGCAATGCCCAAAGTCAGAACATCTGATGGGCACATACTCGATTGGAACCGAGAAGCCATTGTCAAGCAGCTGATAAAGGAGACGAAACTCAGCGAGGAATTTTACAAGATTCCAGAAATTGACGAAGATACCGCCCGAGATGTCGCTAAAAAAGTAGAGAAGCGCATAAGGCTGATGGGCATGAGTCACCTATCCGGTCCGCTCGTAAGGGAGATCGTAAACATCGTTTTACTGGAAGAATACCACCGAGAGTGGCGGAACATCTCCACACGTGTCGGCACGCCAGTGTATGATGCCCACCTGATCGATATCGGCAATGGTTTTGAGGTTAACGAAAATGCAAATCTACAGGATAATGCCGAGACATCCCATAAGAAGAAGGCCGACAAGATTTCCAAGGAACAGTATCTGCTGTTGCTGCCGCTGCATCTGTCCGATGCACATCTGAATGGCGATATCCATATACATGATTTGGAGTACCTCGGCACGAGGGCATTCTGCCAGGATTGGGACCTGCGATATTTCTTTTATTATGGACTAATGCCCGACGGCTCTGGAACCAAGGCAAGCGTTGCAGGCCCAGCAAAGAAGGCGGAAGTCGCTGTGTTGCACGCTGTGAAGGCACTTGGAGCGGCACAGACCAATTTTTCAGGCGGCCAGGGCTTCTATAATTTCCTGACGTTTATGGCGCCTTATTTTGAGGGCAAGAGCTACGAGGACATCGAACAGTTGGTACAGATGTTTGTCTACGAGATGACACAGATGATGGTCGCCAGAGGGGGACAACTCGTATTCTCCTCGGTGCAACTATCTCCGGGTGTCCCGAAGCTGTGGCGGGATAAGCCCGTCGTATATAAGGGCAGGGTATGGAATGGAGAACAGGCACCCCTGCGCACATATGGAGAGTTTGAACGAGAGGTTAGGCTGGCATTCAAAGCGATAATTAACGTGATGTTGCAGGGGGATTACTGGGGCAAGCCATTCAACTTCCCAAAACCAGAAATATCCATCGAACCAGATTTCGTGAAGGAGGACGAGGAATTCAACAAATCGCATCCAGATTTGCCGACCTATGACGAACTGTACGAACTCGCATTTAAATTGGCGGCAAAATATGGGTCGCCGTACTTTGATAACCAGCTGCCAGCATACAGGGGCGCAGGAAAGGGCATTTCGTGTTATCAATGCTGCGCCTATCAGTTTTCTACAAATGATGACGACGACGAATTTGAGGACAAAATGTACTTCAGAGACGGTAAACATTTCTCCATGGGTGGGTGGCAGGTCATCTCGATCAACTGCCCAAGGGCAGCATATAAAGCCGAACATGATGATACTAGGCTATTTAGTGAATTGAAACGGTTGATGGATGTTTCCGTCGAATTGTTCAAAGTCAAGAAAAAATGGATGGACATCATAATCAGGAATAATCGGATGCCGTTTGTCACCCAACGTCCAAAGGACCCCGTTACTGGCAATAAAGGCGATGTTGCCGTATATACTGCAGACCTCGTCTATACCATCGGTGTCGTGGGCATCAACGAGACGGTTCAGCATCATATGGGCAAGCAATTGCATGAGTCTGTAGAAGCGCAAAAGCTTGCAGTAAGGGTGTTAACGGAAATGGAATTATATTCTAAGGAGTTAAGTGAAAAACACGACATGAACATCGTATTGGCACGGACACCTGCGGAGACGACCACCCAACGATTTGCAGTATCGGATATCCTGCATGACGAATACAATAAGTACGTTGAGAATATCGTCAAAGGGAATCTAAAAAAGGCGAAGGAGACGATGAAGGAAACAAGGGACTTGCCCATCTATTACACCAACGGAACCCATGTCACCCCTAGCGCAGATATTTCCATCATCGATCGGATCGATATCGAACACGTATTCTTTCCAATAGTCGATGGAGGAAACATCCTTCATATATGGATGGGAGAAAGTGCGCCCGACCCTGCTGGACTGAAGAGCTTCGCAATGAACATAGCGAAGAATACACAGGCGGGATATTTTACGTTCACGAAGGACATGACGGTATGCACAGATGATTTTCATGTCGCCTCTGGACTGAAAGATGCGTGCCCCAACTGCGACTCCCCGAATGTCGAGCACCTGTCGCGCGTCACCGGATACGTCCAGGCGGTCGGCGGATGGAACGCTGCCAAGAAGCAGGAGTTGGAGGATAGAAAGAGATACAATATATGAGCTGCGGTCCAGTGCAGATAAATCTCGGCGATATCATTTCAATATCAACGGTGGATTGGTATGGGAAGGCAGCCATGGCTATATTCTTAAGGGGCTGTCCATTTAGATGCCCATATTGCCAAAATTATGCGCTGCTCGAAGGGGACAACTTCGTTGACATCAAGTATATCGAGGGACAAATCAAGAAGGCAAAAGATTTTATAGATGCTGTCGTCTTCTCTGGTGGAGAGCCGTTGGTGCAACCCGAGCAAATGAAGCGTCTGGCAGGATTCACAAAAATGCAGAATCTGCTGGTTGGTGTCGAAACCAATGGATACTATCCTGAACATCTTAAAGAACTTATCGACACAAGGTTAGTGGATAAGATATTCATAGACGTTAAGGCACCCCCATCCAACCACGAACTGTATGGCAAAGTGACAGGAGTAGATGGTAAAAAAGCTGCGATACAGGTTAAAAAATCGCTCGAGATATGCAAAGACCATGCTCCTGAAATCAGAACTACCGTATTCAAGGGACTGATCTACGACAAGAACGACATCAAAGCGATCGCTGAAGAGGTTTCATGGGCTGTAGGAGAGGATGTGACGTATGTGATTCAGCAGGGCATACCAGAGCAGGCATGGAGTGAAGAACTGAAGAAATATGATGCCTTTAATAGGGATGAACTGCTGGAATTGAGTAGAATATCAAAAAGATATCTGAAAGATGTGCGAATTAGGACAAAAGAGTTTGGAGAGGAATTAATTTGAAAAT
>CAYPOB010000011.1:7328-9036 GCA_964412405.1 uncultured Methanocellales archaeon
TAGTGGGTTTTGTGGGTATGCCCACGTCAGGCAAAACCGAGGCGGCTAAAGTATTGCAACGTCACGGCATCCCGATGATCAAGATGGGAGATATAGTGCGGACAGAGGTTGAGGCAAGATGCCTCGACATCACCGAAGATAACGTAGGAAATGTAGCAGATGAACTGAGAAAAAATGAGGGGATGGATGCGGTGGCCAATCGATGCATATCCATCATCTCACAGTCCACAAGCTACGACCTGGTCATCATCGATGGTATACGTGGTATGGCAGAGGTGAGAGCATATAGGAAGGCATTCGGGAATCAGTTCATATTGATTGCAATTGAAGCATCTCAAAAGCTTAGGTTCAACAGGGCAATGGCTCGAAAAAGAGAAGATGACGCTTCCGACTGGGAATCGTTCAAGCAGAAGGACGAGCGCGAACTTCGCTGGGGATTAACAGAAGCGATGAATATAGCAGATATTTCTCTGGATAACGATGGAACCCTGGAAGAGTTTAAAAAACGAGCTAAAAGCATTTTGGGGGGCATCTGATATTTTTAAGGCCACGGTCTCGGCACCCGTACACTTCACCGAATTGGTAGAAAGCGTCGATAGGGCTATCACCAACATATTTCCAGATGCCCAGCTCGAGTTCAGGAGATTCACGAATCGACAATGTCTGCTAATCGGCACTGCTTCCCTATATAAATTACGCGAACTTCTCATGAAACAGAATATCTTGGATTCTGCCAGGGCTGAACTTTTTAATGGCATAAATGAGAATGGAACCGAATTCGAACTTAATAAACAAGTCGCATTCGCGGGCAAGGCAAATTTTGGCGAGAGTTCACTGGGTGATATCCATATCTCCATTGAGTGTGAGGACGCTGAGGAATTGATATACTGGCTGGCACCAAGAATAGAGCCAAGGGACTGAGCAATGAGAATTAGTTTTTCATCGCTGGCAGTGGTCAATAACCCATTTGACTGGGCATATGAATTGGAAGATATTGGATTTAATGGGTGGGAGCTCGTTGGTGAGGGAAAACAGCATCTGAACAATGCGACCGCCAAAAAAATACAGGAAGTTCAGGAGAGCACGAACCTGGAATTCACAGTACATCTCCCCTTCTCTGATTTGAATCTTGCAAGCCTGAATCAAGGCATATGGGATGAGACGATTGCGCAGATGGGCAGCGCAATAAGGCATGTGGGAGAATTTACGGATTTGGCGGTCGTGCATCCAGGACATCTTTCGCCGCTGGGAGCAGAATTGCCTGATAGTGCCTGGGAGCAAAACATCGTCGGCATACAGAAACTATGTGACATCGCAGAGGAGTTCGGAATCACGATTGGCGTGGAAAACATGCCCAACCTCGGATTCTTACTCGGTAGACTGCCAGAGGAATTGATCGGAATGGTGGAGACTGTAAATCGGGAGAATGTTGGCATCGTCTTCGATGTTGGACATGCGAGTTTGACAGGGACATTGGACGAATTTCTAAAATTAAAACCCAAACACATCCATCTACACGACAATCGCGGAAGGACCGATGAACACCTTCCCCTCGGGCATGGCATCATCGACTGGGCATCCGTGATGAATGAATTAAAGGATTACCGGGGCAGGTTTGTCATCGAAGCGCGCACCGTCGAGGAGGGTAGAGAGAGCCTAAATTACTTGAGAAGCCTCTGAGGAAGCAAAGTACTTAGTAAGACTTTGT
>CAYPOB010000011.1:9136-21203 GCA_964412405.1 uncultured Methanocellales archaeon
GGAAGCAAAGTACTTAGTAAGACTTTGTAGAACAAAGTTCTATTAATCTCCCCTCGCCATCACGCGTCCCCCTGGCTATCAGAGAGTCGCCTTTTTTGATTATCGTCTTCCCACTTGGGCGGTATATCCATTTATTTTCCCTTCTGATCGCCATGATAAACATGCCCGTTTCCGTTTCCAACTGCAACTCTCCCAATGTCTTGCTGATGATGCTCGCACCTTCCCGTACTTCTATGTTGGCAATGATTTCATCGGATTCTCTTATCGCAAGCATAAAGATTGGGTGAAGCTCGATGTTCCTTTTGACTACTCCTACGATTTCATCTGCCGCATCTGAGATGATCTCTGATGATATGGCAAGGTGGAGTAAACCTCTTAGGCGATCCACATCATCGACTTGTTTTGCAGATTTCAGCACCCAGTGCTCGAGTTCATATCTCATCTCATCCATCTTTGCCTCCAATATCTCAACCTCGTGTGCGATCTCCTTGCTGTAAAAAAGCACAGCGGAGTAGGCGAGCCCAACTGCCAGCTCGGACACGTTCTTCATATCGATGATGATGTCTACTGCCTTGTCTAGATCATCTAATAATGCTTCTGGCTCAGATGGTGTTGGCTTATATTTTTTTCCAGTAGCCAATTCATATAAAAGGGCAACGCCTTCGTCATGTCCTTTGGCGAATAGTATATCATCCACCATGACGACCGTTTTTTTGTTGGGATTATATATCCATTTATGGTCGCGCCGAATCGCAATAACTCTCATGCCAGTCTCCGTTTCCAGTAGCAAATCCCCGAGTGATTTTTCTATAAGGTGGGATTTTCTTTCGACCGCAACGCGCGTGACGGTCTCCTCTGCCTCTGGAATTGCGGCCTTCAGCTCGGGGGGAAGACCCAAGTTCTTAAGTACGATTTTTGCGATATCTCCTGCCGCATTGGATATCTTTTCTGCAGCAGAAGCTACCTGCAGGACCCCAGAAAGTCCCTCTGCCTCTTCTACTCCTCTGGCCCCTAGCATCGCCGCAATGCTGGCGTAATACTCTAAGTTGTCCATCCCCTCCTCTAATCTTAGCACCTCCTCTGCAATGTCTGCATCATCATAGAGAACCGCCGAATACGCCAGGTCGACCATTAGCTCTGAGGTATTCTTCATCTCCTTCAAGATGTCCTTTACATTCCTCGGCCTATAATCGATTTCTTCAGTCATATCAATCAACTAATCGCCTTTGAATTAATAAATGCTTTCCTCATATTATCATCATAGCCACACCAAATAATATCAAAACGCCAAACACGTCGCAGATACTTGTAACTATGGGTATAGTCGTATCATCAGGATCTATGCCGTTGTTATATGAATAAAAGGCAGATAGGGTAGCGACGGTTATTCCTACTATAGTTATTAGGACCCCTGAGATCGTAGATATCAAGACCATTTCAAAGAGTCCGGGGCTCTCAAAGCCAATTAAAACACAGAATAAATGTCCAAAGACTCCAACCAGAAAAAACGAGACCATACCGGCGATGAGAATCGCAAGAACGTTGTTCTTAAATACGAGGTTTGTATGTCTGAATTTGATCGTACCAAGGTGAAGGGCAGATGAAATGCGGGCGCTGAATATCGCGCCGATATTTCCTCCCGTACCAATTATAACGGGGATCAATATAAACAACCCCGGAAGCGCGAATAGGATATTTTCATATGTATCGAGAATCAATCCAGCAGCTATTCCAAAAAGAGAACATAGCGTGAGTAATGGAAGCGCAGTTTTCATGATTTTAAAAACGTTATACTCCTTTTGCAACTACCACACCCCCAATACGATTTCTGCCGCCATAAAAAGTGCAAGTATTGCAAATACATCACCAGCAGTGGTTGCCACCGGTCCAGAGATGTTATCGGGATCGATGCCCCTTCTGTACCCTGCAAAAGTGATTATCAGGACAAACATAGTCAGCAACAGTCCAGATGCCACCCCGGCTATCAGGGATATCATCGTCAATGGAAGTATGCCAATGCTCTCTCTTCCGAGCACCAGGAGGACGTAATAGGCGATAACAGCCATCACGATGGATATTATCCCTCCCAGGGCGAGTGCAGCTGCAATACTGTGAATGAGATTCTTATCTTTATTCAGCTCTGGTTGAATCATACCCTGGTGGAGCGCTGACCCAAGTCTGGAACCGAATGCCCCGTATATATTGCCCCTTGTATCCAATATCGCTGGCACCAATACTAACAGTCCCGGAAGCGCCTTTAGTGAAGCTTCCATGCCCGTCAATACAATTCCTGCAAACAGACCCGAGAAGACACCTATCAAGAGTAAAGGGAGTATCTGCTTGAGGATGGAAGATACGCTGACGTATTCTTCGATATACTCTTCGACATACCCTTTTGGGTCTTCTGTTCCCTCTTTGAGCACCTCGTCGATCGGTATCATCATCCTCTCCCATCATCATCACCCCTGATTAGTAGTATAGCATCACTGACTTCCTATTTAAATGTTTTAAAACGAAATAATGGTTTTGCTTGCCTATATCTTTATCCGCTTTTCCCGCCTCATATCATCTTTGGACTTTTTAGTTCCATTATCTTTGATAAATTGTTCTTCCACCCTGAAGGCATAGAAAAAGACGGCTTCTCCATCAGGTACGTTCTCCCAGAGGGATTTGTCCACGCACTTTGCGCCCAGGTCGTCGACAAGTCCCTGATATATCGCCGCTTCTATTCGATAGATATGTATTGCAAAGTCTTCCAACGACTTAGTTTCTATGTTTCTCACTCGGTATATCCCTTTGTTATAGAATTTATCTGAGATAAACGTACATTCTCTGCTTTTGAGCGTTTCCTGAATTCTGCTCGGTTCAAGGCCAATCACGTGCCCGAGCCTGTCAGTCTCCAATTGAAATTTCTTCATCCTGCACCTCTTGATCCGTCCGAAGACATAGACGAAATATGAATTATATATACTTATAGATTCCGAGTTTTCGCTCAGACGCCGATAAATCGAACATCGTCCAATTTCTCGAAATGTTCGTAGCTATTGAAACGCCAAAGGCGCTATACGTCTCATAGGGGTCACAGATCGCAGATCTTCGATCTGCGCATGTTAAAATTCTTGCCAGCAGGATTAACATACACGGATGGGAAAGAAATAAAAGAGAAAAGTTAATAAGACGAACGTCAATTAGAGAGCGAGGCGATTGCATATGGCAAAAAACAACATAGAAGATAACGTGATATACGTTGGAAACAAACCACTAATGAACTACGTACTTGCCGCAGTAACACAGTTTAACGATGGCGCAAAAGACATTATCATCAAGGCAAGAGGTAGGGCGATCTCAAGGGCAGTCGACACCACGGAAGTGGTAAGAAACCGATTTATGCGAGATATAATCATCAAAGATATCAAAATCGGAACCGAAGAGTTGGAAGGAGAAAAAGGAGACACTCTCAACGTTTCATCCATCGAAATATTCCTAAATCGCCCCGACTGAACTGCGTAAAATAAAGGGAATATTTAGGATGGGCCGGTAGCTTAGTCAGGTGGAGCGATGGGCTCTTAACCAAAACGTTCTATTAGAAAGTTTGAACCAAAACATTCCATTGGAATGTTTAAACCAAAACTTTTAGTCTGGTGCAGCAGGAAGGCAGGTCGTTGAAATTGCCGACCTACTCACTACTCCATAGTATTTGGGGAGGGGCTGTGGGGAGTAACCCATCGGTCAAGGGTTCAAATCCCTTCCGGCCCGCTTAAATAGCAATAGTTTTAAATAGAAAAATGGAAGTTGATAATCTCACTATGTTGAAATTCCATAGAAATTACAACTCCGTCTAAATCTATTGATTTAGTCGGTGTTGAAATCCCTCTGATCTACGACAAAAAGAGATAGCTATTATCCACTGAGAGGGTGTTAATATCACTCCTAAAAACAAAAGCATCAAAAGTAAAGGGGATAAAAGAAAAGGCAAGAAGGCCAGGGCACCTAAACCTAAAGCCAAAATGCCTGCATATGCGATCCTCGGCTGTGGCAGTGTGGGTTTTGCAGTTGCCAATGAGCTTAAGGAGCAGGGCAAGGACTTCATTATTATCGATAATGACTCTAAGCGTGTTGAATCACTCAGAGACCAGAGATTCGAGACCGTGCAAGGGAACATCAGCGACCCAAAAATTCTTAAAAAAGCCCAGTTAGAGATGCTTGAAGCAGTACTTATTCTCAGCCCAGATACTGAAGCAAATAAAGATGCACTCAAAACGATTAAAAAAATATCTCCTCACACCCACACAGTAGTGCGCGCTATGGACCCGGTGACCAAGGAGGAGTTAGAAAAAGCAGGCGCAGATATGGTAATCCTTCCATCGCTTGTCATAGCCAACACTGCGGTTCGAGACCTTGCGCGTGTTGAATCCGTTCGACACAGCCGCGAACTGCTCAAACACGTGAGGGACGTTAGAAAGGGTAAACTGGGAGTGGTCATCCATGATAACCCCGATCCCGACGCGATAGCAAGTGGGTTAGCATTGAAGTATATAGCGAATCATATTGGTGTAGAAGCAGATATATTATATCATGGAGAGATAGGGCACCAAGAGAATCGAGCATTTGTGAACCTACTAAAGATAGAATTGCACCGGGCAGAAGAGGGTGATCTTGGCAAGTACAGCAAGATGGCGCTCATCGACACGGCCGTTATAGGCGCAAATAATTCGTTGCCGGAGGATTGCGAAATAGATATAATAATCGACCACCATCCAGTTGAGATGGACATGGTCACTGCCAAATATTGTGATGTGCGCCCGGATATAGGTGCTACGGCGACTATAATGACTAAGTATCTCAGGGAACTGAATATCCCAATCATTAAAGAGCTCGCAACTGCACTGCTTTACGGCATCAGAACGGATACACAGGAATTCAGGAGGAATACCAGCCCTGCCGATTTAACAGCAGCCGCGTTTTTACACTCGTTTGCCGACCACGATATACTCGGACAGATTGGTACGCCATCGATGTCCGTTGAAACACTGGATATTTTAGGCGAAGCGATTAAAAACAGGCGCATTAAGGGTAGCTATTTGGTTTCCAATGTCGGGTCGATAAGGGATCGTGATGCGATTCCGCAGGCGGCAGATTACTTATTAAACTTAGAAGGAGTCGAAACTGTTGTCGTATTTGGAGTGGGAGAGGAGCGAATTTATGTTTCCGGAAGGAGCACGGACATCAGACTTAACATCGGAAATATGATGGACAAAGCCTTTGGGGATATTGCCTCGGCTGGTGGTCATGCAACTGCGGGCGCAGCACAGATTCCATTAGGAGTGCTCAGCGGCGTGAAGGACAAACAAACGCTGATGCGCCTTGTCGAAGAATCCGTGACGAATCGATTTTTTAGTACAGTCGGCGTCGAGAAGGGGAAGAAATAACCATTCACGACATTCATATTTTGGCGCGAATCATTCTCCCATCAGCAACTTACTGATCAGCAGTTGCCCCTCCTTTGAGTTGAAGAGTGGTAATTCCCAGTCCTGAACAACCTTGCTCCTGTAGGTCACCACCTTTGCCCTGTTTTTTGGATCATATCCTGACTTTTTATACTTCTTCTTTAAAATTAGTATGCCGCGCCTCTGCCATGTCGGGGTCTTGGTCAGATTGATCCCTTTTTCAAATAACATATCATAAATCTCTTTTGCGCCCATACCCACCATCCTCAACGCTGCAGTTCGTTTGGATAGGCCATCCTCTCGCAGAGCATAATATCCATACGAGTGTACGTGATTTCTCCGTGCCTCTGCTTGGCGCCATTCTAAGTACCCACATATATCATCTCTGGAGAGGGGGACGACGCGCGCATCGAAGGATAATGGCCTTTTAATACCCAGTGCCAACGTCAATGTACTTGATAAAAAACTCGGGACGATTGAGTTCAATTTCTCAATTCTGCCATGAAATGGGAGTTTCAAGAAGAATACGTTGACCTCATCCGAGAACGTATACGCGAACTGCGGACTTAATCCGCTCTTTTTCATAAGGCTCTCGGTTGAATCAGCCATAGCCTTTGCAAACGTCTTGTCATACGGCTTCTGGAACCCCAAACGCTCCAGCACCCTTTTAAAATTTCTGCCGTCAATTCTGATTACTATGGGGGGTATTGCCTTAATATCCGAATAAACTTCACGTTCCTTCATCACTTTTGGGATGTCGCTATTCTTCGGGCCCTTCTACGACCTTTTGCTTAAAACGGTCGGCGGTTTGTTTTATCACCACGACATCGCCTACCGACATCACCCAGCGATATGGTATGATGACACCTCGATTTTGTATATCGAAGATGTCGGAATTTAGGTCGGAGATCGCCAGACCTGTTATCTTTTTCTCATTCGCGTCGAGTACGGCGTCGTTAATTCTCCCAATGTATTTACCCTTATCTGTGTAGACGTTCAAATCGAGTAGTGATGTTATCTCAGCCATCATATTAAATCCCTCAGATACCCATTGTGAACTAAGAAGATATATAGTTTATCGGGATATTGAATATGAAGCATATGAAATCAATGAAATGGTCAATTCAGATTGGGAGGGTAATGGGCATACCCATCAAACTCCATATTACATTCCTCATTATCTTGCCAATATTCGTGCTGGTATTCGCCCACAACCCGGCACCATTTGGATTCTCTGGGGTTGAACCTACAATGTTGCGGTATGTTTTTGGCGTACTTGCCTCAATATCCCTATTCAGTTGCGTCATATTGCACGAATTGGGGCATTCGTATGTGGCGATTAAAAATGGAGTGAGAATCAGAAGTATCACATTAATGTTATTTGGCGGAGTGGCATCGATGGAAGAAATTCCACGGAATCCCAAAATCGAATCGAAAATTGCCATGGCCGGCCCTGGTGTGAGTCTGGCGCTCGCGGCTATATTCGCATTATTGTATTTGTTGGTAATGCCAGAACTGGGTGCAGATTCTCCCATTTCCATCTTATTATTTTTATTGGGAGCATTAAATGTACTTTTAGGCATTTTTAATCTACTCCCTGCCTTCCCGATGGACGGTGGCAGATTATTGAGAGCATATATGGCGACGCGAATGTCCTACATCAATGCGACACGCAATGCCGTATATATTGGAAAGATGTTTGCGTTTGCCATGGGCATATTCGGCCTGATGTTGCTCCACCCAATCCTCATATTGATAGGGTTTTTTGTATATATCGGTGCATCCGAAGAGGGGAAAGCTACAGAAGTTGCCATCACATTGGATAACATCAAAGTCAGCGATATCATGACCCGCAACGTGATATCTGTGTCGTCAACTATGACCGTCAGCAAGCTAGTCGACCTGATGCTCAAGGAGAAACATATGGGGTACCCGGTAGTCGATGAAGCCAGGAAGGGCGTCGAGGGCATCGTTACGTTCTCTGATGTACAAAAAATCCCCCGCGATCGGCGAGACACCACACCCGTAGTGGAGATAATGACCAGTGATGTCCTATCCATTGTCCCGGATGATGATGCGTTTACGGCGTTAAAGACGATCTCCCAGGGAGGAGTCGGGCGACTGCTGGTCATGGAGAATGGAGCGATAGTCGGAATCGTCTCCAGGACGGATTTAATAAGATCGATTCAACTCCTGCAAGAATAAAAAGAGGATATAATGAAAGATGATGCTCATGAGATAATTATCATCGGTACCGCCCACGTCTCCAACAAGAGTGTCGAAGAAGTGAACTACGTCATCGAACGAGAACGACCCCAGATAGTTGCAGTTGAATTATGTGCTAAACGATATCATGCACTGAGGGGGAATGTCCCAGAAGAATTGTCGATAAGGGACATTCTGAAGGGCGGGAATCTCTACTTCGTTTTAGTCCAGTGGTTGCTGGCATTTGCACAAAAGAAAATCGGTGCAGATGTTGGCGTAAAACCAGGTGCAGAAATGTTATCGGCTATCGACAAGGCAGAAGAGATCGGCGCCCGAATAGCCCTTGTAGACCGAGATATCCAGATAACATTGCACCGAGCCTGGGATCAAATGACGTTTTTCGAGAAGATGCGAATGTTCTTTGCACTGATGGGCACACTATTGGGAATCGGAAGCGATGGAAGCGATAAGATAGATCTGGAAAAGGTCACGGAAGAGGACACGGTCACACAGCTCATAGCAGAACTTAGGCAACTGGCGCCGAATGCGACAAAGGTTCTGGTGGACGAGAGAGATGCATATATCGCCAGAAACCTTCTAAGTATATGTCAAGATGGCAAGGTCGTCGCCGTTCTGGGCGCTGGTCATCGCGCTGGCGTTCAAAATTTTCTCTCAAATCCCGAATTGATTCCTCCCTCAGAGGAGTTGACAGCACTCCCAAAGAAACGGATTGGTCTGGCAAAAATTATCGGAAGTATGGTCATCGTAGCCGTCATCGCAACCTTTGTATTCCTCATCTTTAGGGGGGACCCATCACACGTAATAATTGCCGCCTTCGGTTACTGGTTCATCATAAATGGAGTGTTGAGTGGTGCTGGAGCGGCACTAGCGAGAGGACACCCACTATCAATACTCACTGCATTCTCTGTCGCATGGATGACGTCACTTAATCCGTTCCTAGCCGCCGGATGGTTCGCCGGGCTGGTCGAGGCATGGGTCAGAAAGCCCACAAGTGAGGATATGGTCGTGATAGCCCATATTGATACGTTTAGCGATTTAATGAAAAATCGATTGTTCCGGGTAATATTGGTCGCAGCAACGGCTAACATTGGAAGCGTGCTTGGCACATTCATAGGGGCATGGGTTATATTTACTCAAACAGGAATACAGTTTTGAGGTAGATGGATAATGGTATTTCGAATAAAGGCTAGCAAGACGGAGATCAGGCACCTCATAACTGCGTGGCTGGCGATATCCTTTGCATTCGCGATACTATTCGCGCATCGTGGCAGATATATGATACTTTCGCCAGGCTTCATACAACCCATGATATTGGCGCTGTTTACCGTAGGAATCGCGTTTCTGCTACACGAGATGGCGCATAAAGTCGTCGCCCAGAAATATGGGTGCTGGGCAGAGTTCAGGATGAATCCAACCATGCTGATGTTCGCAATTCTATTGGCATACTTTGTTGGCATCGTATTTGCGGCACCTGGCGCCGTAATGATATTTGGATCATATATTACGCGCAGTCAGAATGGAAAGATCGCGATCGCAGGACCGATTATGAACCTATTCCTCGTATTTCTGTTCCTGCCTCTCCTGTGGTTTGGCGGTTTTATCGCCAAGATAGGAGCATGGGGTGCCTTCATCAATATCTTAATTGCCCTATTCAACCTGCTTCCGTTTGGTCCTCTGGACGGGCGCAAGGTCATCAAGTGGAGCAAAAGCGCATACTTCTTCACAGTATTTATCGCATTTGCAATGCTTGGATGGGTATTTATTAAAGTCATACCATACGTTTCCATATAAATTCGCATAATTTATATTATGTGCATCGCGTATAGGGCGGTTAATCATATGAGACTCGTCATGAAATTCGGCGGAACATCGATCGCAGATGGCATTAGGATACGGGACGTCGCATCCATTGTACGGCAGAGCTGTGAGGGAGGAGACGAGATAGTCATAGTCGCCTCGGCAATGGCAGGTGTGACAGACCAATTGGAGAAAATAGCAATAAAAGCGTCAAAAAATCGAGATGTGGCCGAAATCAACAGCTTCATAAAGAGCCTGACAGAGCAACACCATGATGCTGCCAGGAATGCCATCCGTGATGCGAAAATAGTAAGTTCTGTAATCGATGAATTGAATGCTAAAATAGAAGATATGTCGAACGCTCTCATCAGCATTTGCCATCTTGGAGAGTTGACCGATAGATCACACGACTATATATTATCATTTGGGGAAAGGCTATCAACTCCGATATTAACTGGCACCCTTCTGTCGATGAAACTGGATTCATCCTCACTCACCGGCGGGGAAGCTGGTATTGTAACCAATAGTAATTTTAAGAATGCAAAACCACTGCTTAAGATTACCAACGAAAATATCAAGGAGCGCATTTCTCCATTAATCGAGAAAAAGACGATTCCAGTCATAGCTGGCTTTATAGCAGTTGATATAAAAGGAGTGATTACAACCCTGGGACGAGGTGGTTCTGACTATAGTGCATCCATCATTGGCGCCGCAATGGGTGCTGATGAGATTTGGATCTGGACTGATGTAGATGGAATCATGACTGCCGATCCAAGGATCCTCCCAGAGGCACGAACGCTGCCGGTGATTTCCTATCTCGAGGCGATGGAACTATCCTATTTCGGAGCCAAAGTAATACATCCAAAGACGATAGAGCCAGCCATTCAAAGAGACATCTCAGTACGGGTTAAGAATACGATTAATCCAGATCATCCAGGCACCATCATCGTGAAGGACCATGAAGAATTAAAGGACATCGTCAAGGCGGTTGCCATAATTGAAAACGTTACATTGATAAATGTCAGCGGCGCGGGAATGGTAGGGACGCCCGGAGTCGCCGCGCGGGTATTCGCCACACTCGCCGATGCTGAAGTAAACATCATAATGATATCTCAAGGTTCGTCTGAGGCAAATCTCTCTTTGGTCATCGACTGCCCACATCTAAATAAAGCGATTAGCGCCCTTAAATCAGAATTCACCGAGAACGTGGTAAGGAACATCACGTACGACGAGGATATATGCGGCATCGCCGTCGTTGGTGCAGGAATGGCAGGAACGCCGGGAGTAGCTGGACGCGTTTTTTCCGCATTGGGCAGAGTCGGCGCTAACATACGAATGATCTCACAGGGTTCGTCTGAAGTGAACATTTCCTTCGTCGTCAGCAAGAAGGGTGCGAATATTTCCGTGAAGGCGCTGCATGATGAGTTCAAATTGGGTGTGGAGCGATGAAAAAAGGGATGACATACGCCGAGGCTGGCGTGGATATCTCCAAAGAAAACAGTGCCATAACGTCTTTGACCGAACATCTGATGTTTAAAAGAGCTGGGTTTGGAGCACCTTTGACCGACATAGGGCATTATGCGGGCCTGATCGATCTGGGTGACTTTGCACTCGCCATGACCACCGACGGCGTTGGTTCTAAGATACTCATCGCCAATGCCATTGAAAAGTGGGACACCATCGGCATCGACTGCATAGCGATGAACGTAAACGACCTGTTGGCAGTGGGGGCGGAGCCCCTGGCATTTGTAGACTATCTATCTATGGAAAAACCAAGCGAGGGCGTGATGAAGCAAATCGGAATGGGGCTTCAAAAAGGCGCCGAAATTTCGAATATCTCAATCATCGGGGGCGAGACTGCCACACTGCCCGATATTATCCATGGCTTCGATCTGGCAGGCACCTGTATTGGATGGGTCCAAAAGGACAGAATAATCACCGGCAAGGACATCCAGATAGGAGATATCGTTCTGGGCATACCCAGTTCTGGTATGCACAGCAATGGACTCACGCTGGCAAGAAAAATCATTGAAGGCGCTGGTTATTCGTATCGGGATCCGTTTCCACAGAATTCAGAAAAAAGCATCGGGGAAGTGCTGCTTACTCCGACACGCATCTATATGGAAGTGCTGGAGCTGATAAAAAAGTGCGAGGTACATGGATTGGCCCATATCACTGGCAGCGGCTTGCTGAAATTGAAGCGCATAACCGACCATGGCTTTAATTTTGATAAACCTTTAGAGCCTCAACCCATTTTCAAGTTCTTGCAAGAGGAAGGCGATATAAGTGATAGGGAGATGTACCAAACCTTTAATATGGGCATGGGATTTCTTGCGGTCATTCCGGAGGGCGAGGGTAAAAAAGCGCAGAAGATCTCCAGCGGAAAAATCGTCGGAGAGGTCGTTGAAAAAGGCATAAGGGTGAGTGGGGCTAAAATCGAAATCGAAATTATATAAATTTGGTAGTGTTAACTTAAGGATTTCTTGAAGTCACGAATCAAAGATTAGTGATTGTCTCGAATCTCTGATTCAAGACAAACGCAAAACAAGTAGATACTAGGCGTTCTCGGAATGTCATTTCTGCTTAAGTTAACAGCA
>CAYPOB010000012.1:0-3453 GCA_964412405.1 uncultured Methanocellales archaeon
GTTCATATCAAGGTAGCATTTGCTTCTTGATCAATTCGACCCCTTTTTTCATCGCCTCATCCAACTTCTCCACCTTCGGCCCGCCCCCCTGCGCAAGCCCCGGTTTTCCGCCACCACCGCCGCCTACCATTTTGGATAACTCGCGGACGATGGCGCCCGAGTCGATGCCGCGCTTGACTGCGACAGGTCCAGCCGAAACCACTATTTTTGCACCGTCATTGCTGGATGCGAGAATCACGACTACGTCCTCTTTTGCCAAGAGTGGTACCATCTTTATCAATTCTTCTATATCGGCGTCGGCAAATGTCCTCGAGATCAATCTAACATCGTCAACCTTACGCGCACTATTGGTCATGTCCAATATCCTCGCCTTAGCCAATTCCTCCTTCAGCCTGGCGTTCTCCTTTTTGAGTCCTTTCCACTCTTCAAAGAATTTCTTCGCAGTCTTGGGAATGTCATCCCGTGAAACTCCCCACAGGTCTGACAATTCTTTTAAAATTTTCTCCTGATGCTGTATTTCTTTCATCGCATTATCTCCTACCACAAATTCAAGTCGAACTACGCCGTCCTGTATTCTCTCTGAGCTCGTAATTTTTATAAAACCTACTTGTGAGGTGCTTTTGGTGTGAGTCCCTCCACATGCCTCTACCTCGTACTCACCTATGCCAACGATCCTCAGCACCTTCCCCGGGACGGCACCGCCTTGATATATCCTCATAGAATATCTGCTTTCAGCTGCTCCCCTTGGCATCTCCATGATACGAACTGGAATGTTCCGTTTCACAAGCTCGTTTGCCACCCTTTCTATCTCCTGCAGCTGGTCAAAGTCCAGGGAATCATAATGAGTGATATCAAGTCTCGCCTTTTCAAGGGTCTTTTCGGCGCCAGCCTGCCAGATATGCTCTCCAAGGACCTTTCTGGCAGCATAATTGACTATGTGCGTGGCAGTATGATGCTCGGACAAGGCCTTTCGCCGCTCAGCATCTATAATCCCCTTGACTACATCGCCTTCGATAGGCTTTTCAGTAATATGTATTATGACGCCGTCTTCTTTTATGACATCGAGGACTTTTACTCCGTTTAATGTTCCAGTATCATGCACCTGTCCCCCACTGCTTGGGTAAAAGAGGGTCCTGTCGAGTATTATTTTAGTGGGCTCAATCCGTTTGATGGCCTTTGCACTAAACTTCGTTGCCGCTGGCGTATCATAGTAAAGCATTTTCGTTGGGCATATCCCTGTAACGTCGTATTTTGTCCTATCTACTTTCACATCTCGTTTCTCATGCCGCATCTGCACCCGGTGATAGAAATCATCCGGGATCGTGACGGATTGATCGAATTCCATTATGACGGTTGGAGATATCCCCTGAGAATCATACAATTCTACCAGTTTGTTTACGTCGAATTTTTCCCTTCTATGGGCAAGCCTCTGCACGATGTTCCTGCTCTTCCTTATCGTCTCATCATATCGCCTTCTTTCGATTTGCAGGATTTCGAACAGACTTCCATAATCTCTGAGCTCGGTGAACCATTTGCCAAATTCATCGATATGAAGTTTGAAAAGGTCTTCAAGCTCGACCTCGATGTCATACTCCTCGATGAGGGACCAACAGCGTCTCAGGATATTTCTGAGATTGTATCCCCCTCCTACATTGCTGGGCAGTGCGCCATCATGCAGTGCGACTAGAAGTGTCCTCGTGTGATCTCCCAAAGCATAAAGCGACCGCATCCTGTAAACTTCTTCTTTGAGGCTGTGTGGCTCGATGCCCATATGAGATGTCATGTCAGCCCAAATACGACTGTCATCCGTCCCGTCGATATTTAACAGACCGGCATATCTCGCGAACTTGCTCCAGAATTCTAAGGGGGCGCCCCCATATTTATATAAATATTTCATGACACTCGGGAAGGCGGTATCATATGACATAGGAGTCCCCTGTGAAAGCCACGACCATCGTTCCAGACCTGCACCCATGTCGATGACCTGAGTTTGAAGTTCTTTATAAGAGCCGTCTGGCAGTGATTGATATTGCATGTACACCTGATTGCCCAGCTCAAGACCTCTTGAGAAAAACTCCATCGATGGACCAAAATTTCCTCCGCCTGCCCAGACATCCTCATGGAAGTATAATTCATGAGGAGGGATCCCCAACCCCTTTGTTAAAAACTCATATATCTGGGCTATCCCCTCCTCCTTAAAATAGACGTACTTATCCGAGGTATTAAACACATGCTGGCCCACCATTATGAAACCAGTGTAATGTCTCCCGGTGATTCCCACGCTGTCGATATCCTGAAATCTCAGGCAGAATTGTGGTTCAATCACCGCATCTGCTGGCGGCTCCACTTCTCCAGAAACGACATATGGTTGAAAATTATTTATGCCTGCGGTAACAAAGTAGAGATCGTCATACCACCTACATACGACTGGATATCTGTCAAGCGGTACATAATCCCATTTCTCGAACGCACCCACATATACGTCCCAGGCCTCTTTATATCCAAATTTCCTCTTCGTGATGGTCTGGTTGATAAACCGATACCCACCACTGCATATGGGTTCATCACAGAAATCCCGCGGCTGAATGGCCCAGAAATTCTTGTCACATTTTTTACAAATATTTCTGCAGAAACCAAGGGATTCTAACGTCTTGGTTGGATAGAACTTATTATAATCTCTAGAGAAGTGAGATTTCATCTTATTTTTAATCTGCTCGTCGTTCATTGTGCTTTACTTATATGCCCATCTTCAAAAAGGTATTTGTTACTGAGGCGCATATCTACAAAGGATATCATGATAGAAGAAGAGGGAACGACAGAGGTAGTATGGGAAAGTGCAGAGCAAGTAATCGATAGAGTTCATAAAGAGAGCGAAGCCGAACATGGCCCCATTTATCTCTCTAAACATATGCACAGGGATTTTATCGAATTATACCGCCATCTTAAAAAGGAATATAACAAGGGGTTTGCAGAAGATGAAATTAAAAGGCGAATGAAGATGTTGACGAAACGACAGAGGTAAGTAATTAGTCCCCCACCTCTTGTGATGCCAATAATAACCCCCAAGAGGCAAAATCCTCTGTCGAATACGTCCCTCTAATTTTAGAGATGGTTAGCCGAACAGGGCACCAAGCCCTTCCATTCCGGCTTCTTCCTCCTTCTCTTCTTCCTCCTTCTTTTCCTCTTTTGTATCTTCTTCCTTCTTTTCCTCGACGACTGGCGCGGATGGTGCAACCTGCGCTGGCGCTGCCGGTGCAAATGCCGCTTGTGCAATGGCATCTTCTATATTGACGCCGTCGAGTGCGGCTACAAGCGCTTTCACTCGCGAGTCGTCGGCATCGATACCTGCCGCCTTTAATACGGCGGTAATGCCCTTTTCATCCACATTCTTTCCAGCATTGTGTAGCATAAGTGCTGCGTATACATATTCCATAATTCTATAACACCTCTTTT
>CAYPOB010000012.1:3553-5263 GCA_964412405.1 uncultured Methanocellales archaeon
CTCGAAGAGACTTCAACATAACTAATAACGGACTTGATTCCGTTTATATATCCTTTTCTTCATCTTTAACTTAACTCGCTTCTTCTGACACCTGGTTCGGATTTTGACTCGATCGTGTTTGCGCCATTCTCTGAAAGTTTGGCTGTTAGGGAGGCTATTTGAGCGTTTGCCCTTGCGAGTAGTACACCGATGACGTCTGGCTCAAATATCATCGCATCAATCGCCAAACTTCTCGCTTCGACAGATGCCTTTTGCAGTAATACCGGAACCGATGCACTTGTTGGGTGGGCGATATTAATCGATAGGGTAAAAGCATTGCGCACGGCAGTCATGAAATCCGAGA
The DNA here is from genome assembly GCA_964412405.1 of uncultured Methanocellales archaeon. Classification (GTDB taxonomy): domain Archaea; phylum Halobacteriota; class UBA148; order UBA148; family JAJOKI01; genus JAJOKI01. Next base: position 3,897 of record CAYPOB010000012.1, read on the forward strand.
AGTATTTGGATTCGTCAACCGCCAATATATCGGGTCCGAATATCATCCCTCCTTCATATACTGCCCTTAAATCCAAGCCGACCTCCATCGGATATATCTCAAGCTTTGCTAGAATATCTGCAACCTGCTGCTGAATTTTGTCGCCTGCCTTGACAAGGGCTTTACGCTCCCGAATTACCACTTTACCACCCTCGATCGCAGCGGGCACCCCAGCATTCTGGAACTCTCCCACGATTGGACCTGGTTTAAAGGAAGTTGGGCCTTTTTCTATGATGATGTCATGTGGAGCGATATCTCCTGGCTTTGCTGGCGCAGATGACTTATTTTTCTCGATCTGTCTATACAATTTGAATGGATTCAGTTCGGTGAACAGCAGCGCAGTTTGTCCCTCGACAAATTCTTTCAGCACGCGGACCTTTTCATCAGATTCATCGAGCGCCCTTTCGATGAGCGTATTTCGGGCTATCTTCAGAATTGCCGTCCCATATAACTCCGCCCTAATCTGCTGCAATTGCCTTGCTGGAATTCCATGAACATTTACTATGCCCACTACAGGATGGGAACTAATGGACTCTTTAATCCATTTGATCTCGTCCTTCTTCCATTTTGGAATATGAGTGCTGTACACTGCTGCTGCCATCTTACATCACCTTCTCTGCAGGTCCCATCGTGGTTTTCACATAAATCGAACGAATATTCTGGACTCCCCTTTCCAGTTTCGCCTCAATGTGCTTGAGAATCGCATCGATGTTGATAGCTATCTCTTCTGGCGCCATGGACTTGGATCCAACCATCGTATGAAACGTCTTTTTATCCCTGGACCTCAATTTTACGGTCTTTCGCAGTCTTTTGATTATCGGAGTTATGTCTGTATTTGGGGGGATCGGATTCGGCATTTTACCGCGTGGTCCCAGGACCTGCCCCAAGTTTTTGCCGATCGATGGCATTAGTTGTACTTCGGCGAGGAGAAAATCGTATTCATCGGCGATGGACTTGGACTTGGCCTTATCTTTTTTGAGTTTATCAATCTGTTCTGGCGGAAGAATTATATCTGCGCCCGCTTCCTTCGCCTCTATAGCCAACTCTCCCGAGGCGAAAACTGCTATTTTCACCGGCTTGCCCACTCCGCTTGGAAGGACTATCACATCATCTATCCTGTTTTGAGGTTGGCCCATGTCGATATTTTTAAGATTGATCGCCAAGTCAACGCTTTCAGTAAAATTACGTTCCGGTGAGCCTAAAGCCGTTTTAACGACCTGTAATATATCTTTGCGTACCATATTATTCCTCGTAGTGTATTACGATCGTATGACCTTCTACGATTTATTTATCCAATTGAGAGGTTTCAAATTGTGCCAGATCAAAGA
>CAYPOB010000012.1:5363-10124 GCA_964412405.1 uncultured Methanocellales archaeon
TTATCCAATTGAGAGGTTTCAAATTGTGCCAGATCAAAGACCGACTAACTCAGAAGAGTTAGACGGACTCACAGATGTATCATCTGTGACCTCTGGCAGAGTTGTAATTCCTTTGGAATTTCAACATAACCAATCATGTATTTTAAACTATCGGTTAGCGAGTACGTCGTCGTATTCTCCTTTATCAACATCCTTTGAGGCATCTTTAGCGCTTTTTCCATCCACGATAACGCCCATCGAAACGCATGTGCCGATGACCTCTTTTGTGGCTTTTTTAAGCGTAGTTGAGAGCATGCCATCCATCTTCATCCTGGCAATTCTTGCCGCCTGCTCCATGGAGAGGTCGCCTGCTGAATCGGTTCCAGCCGTACCAGGGGCTTTTTGTATCCCAAGTTCTTGCATTATCAGCGCAGATGTGGGCGGAGTTCCCACTTCAATGGATATGTTTTTGTCATCATCTACGATGACCTTGACCGGGACTTGCATTCCGTTAAACTCTTTCGTCTTTTCGTTGATATCCTCGACTACCTGCTTGATATTTATCCCAAGTGGCCCTAGTGCTGGCCCCAATGGCGGCCCTGGATTTGCCCGCCCCCCCGCTACAAGAACTTCTATCGTTTCAGTCATGATATATGTGTCTACCTCCCCTTTTCCTATTTAACCCTCAGATTCCTCTTTACTCAATACCCTGACGTGGTCCCCCCTAATCGTGATGGGTATTGGTACCATCGCTTCAAATAACTCAACTGTGATCTCCTCATGACCTTCATCCACTCGCTTGACTCGCGCCTTCTCTCCCTTAAATGGTCCGGCTATCAATTCTACAATACAACCATCTGAGATACCCGTAACGCTCGGTTTCGGCGTCAGGAAATGCTCTATTTCAGCAAGGCTTGACTGTCCTTTAACCAACCCTCTTGTATGCGGAATACCATAAATGGCCTCATCTACGATCTCCCCCACAGGTGATTCAACCAATACATATCCCTTCAATTCATTTGGGACCAATATTGCCCTGATGTCATAGTCCCCTTTGGCCGCCGTTTGTGCAAGCAGGTTAGCAACAGATCTTTCTTGATTGGCGGTCGTTTTAACCACATAGATGGTTGTTTTTTCACCCATACTAATCTTCTCCAAAATCTATTTGCCCATGAGTAGCGGTGGCAGAAGGCTCAACACGAAGTATATCAAAAATCCGATTAAGCCGATTGATATGACGCCCATTATACAGACCTTTGAAATCATATTGAACTCTTCTTTACTGGGTTTTCTGGCTAACTTGACTATCCTCATATACTCCTTAATTTTTTTTGATATGCTACTACTTAATGTCCTGCTGTCGATTTTTTTCGCCAACGTTTCACCATCCGATAAATGACATTATAACCACCATGTCCAAAGTATCACATATCATTAAACTCAACGTAAAAATACCTTTTGATTCATGACAGTTGATATCATCTTAGGAAGTCGATGCCGTACTTCTGGGTGGTCCCTTTCAGTCCCCCTGCTCGCCCATATATCTGAGATGACTTTACTCCCGTCACGATTATCATAGTCTTGACGGTGTGCTCCAATGTTGGATCTATCTGTGCTCCCCAGATTAGACGTGCATTTGGATCGATGCGCTGGTAGACCTCTTCGATTACTCCTTCTGCCTCGGCGACGGTCATATCATTTCCGCCGATTACATTTACCAATGCAGTAGTTGCACCTGAAACGTCAACGTCAAGCAACGGGCTCCTCAACGCCCTCTTTACCGACTCAATGGCTTTATCCTCGCCGTCTGCCTCACCGAGACCTATCATGGCAACTCCGCCTTTTTGCATAACTGTTCTAACATCTGCAAAGTCGAGATTTACCAACCCAGGTTTAGTAATCAATTCAGTGAGCCCCTTAACCGCACGCATCAACACTTCGTCTGCAACCTTAAACGCGGCCTGTAGTGGTAGGCGCGGTGCGATTTCCAGCAATTTATCATTGGGCACGACGATAACGGTATCCGCTATTTCGCGCAGACGTTCCAGCCCCGCTTCGGCATTTGCTCGCCGGACCATACCCTCTACTCTGAAAGGAAGGGTCACTATGGCTATGGTAAGTGCCCCCGCGTCTCTGGCGGCTTCTGCAACTACCGGGGACGACCCGGTTCCAGTTCCACCACCAAGTCCGCATGTGATAAAGACCATATCAGACCCATCCACGGCCGCCCTGATCGCCTCTTCACTTTCCTTGGCTGCGTCCTCTCCAATCTGCGGAATACTGCCTGCACCAAGCCCTTTGGTCTTCTTCTGACCTATCAACATCTTATTACTCGCGTGAATATGAAGCAAGTGTTGGGCATCTGTATTCAATGCAAACAGGTTCGCCCCTTCAACACCCTCCTCCATTATTCTCTGAATCGTATTTGATCCACCACCTCCACATCCAAAAACACGTATGGTGGTTTTAAGATTTTTTAAGATTTCAATGAGGTCATCATCCGTCTCGCCAAATCCCTTCTTTTGGGGCTTTTGCCCCTCTGCATTCTCCATTTCTGCTCTTGCAAGCGCATCTTCTACGATAGACTTCATATTAATGTCCGCTCCTTTTTTATCACAAAGGTTGTATACAACCTTTTCACAAAGATTGTATACAATCTTTTCACAAAAGTGACATACAATCTTTTCATAAAGAGATATAGATGTTTGTCTTGTATTATTAATATAGTCTTTCATCCTAATTTATATGTTTCTCTTTAAACAATGACAGTATTTAATATTATGATATTTAATAGTTGATATCGTCCTTTAAAGGAGGAGATAATGAAACCAATCAACAGAGTGGCGGAAAAGATTAAAAATATGGAGATACGCGGTGCAGGAAAAATCGCAAGAGCGGTAGCTGATGCTTTAAAAGTACATGCCCAATCTATCGATAGCGATTCGCCGAACGAATTCGACACGGAGATGAAAAAATCGGCACAGATATTGTTAAAAACCAGACCTACTGCAGTGTCCCTGCCAAACGCGATTAGATTTGTAATGCGATATCAGGGCAATACCGTGGAGGAAATGCGGAATTCTCTGGTCCACTTGGCAGAGCAATTCATAGAGCGCTCGGAAAAGGCAGTAAAACAGATCGGAAATATAGGGGCGAAACGAGTGCGCGATGGAGATGTAATCATGACGCACTGTAACTCTGCCGCCGCAATTGCCATAATTGCCACGGCGTTTAATCAGGGGAAGGATATCAAGGTCATCGCAACTGAATCGCGTCCGAGAATGCAAGGACATATCACGATTCGGCAGCTAAACGATGCAGGCATACCCACAACGCTTATCGTTGATTCTGCGATGCGATACTATATGCGTGATGTGGATTTGGCAATTGTTGGAGCTGATGCGATTGGAGTGAACGGCTGTGTGGTGAACAAGATAGGCACATCCCAGCTTGCACTTGCAGCTCACGAGGCGCGAGTGAATTTAATCGTTGCGGCAGAAACATTCAAATTCAGTCCCAAGACCATTTCAGGAGGGTTCATCGAGATAGAAGAACGTTCACCAGACGAGGTATTGAACCCCCAAGTGCACAAATCATTAAAAAATGTGACGGTGTACAATCCATCGTTTGATGTGACACCTCCGCAGTACATAGACCTCATATGTACGGAGGTGGGCGCGATACCCCCAGAGATGGCATACATCATCATTCGTGACTACTTGGGCTGGAAACTGGAAGAGTTGGAATAGGGTGCCCTATTTTTTTAATTCAATGGCATATTTCAAAAAGATTGGATGGTAGTATATTGTGCAAATCTTAAAAAGCTTTTTGAGGTATAAGTGTAAACCAGTGGTTGAGATACTATGGCAAATAAATATCAGAAATTTAAAATGCTCGATAAACAGCAATATGTGGAAGTCACTCGTTTTTTAAAGGAGCGCACCCATCTAACGGCGAGAGAGTGGGCAATTGCGCGATTGTGCGCAGATTTCAGGACCACTAAGAACCGGGCAGAGATGACATGGATTGGAGAAAATCTGCCAGACTTGGTGCCGTTTATGAACGAGTCCTATTCGCGTCAGGCAGTTGCCGCCGCACATTCAACGTTCAAGGACAAGGTCCTCAGGTCTGGCACCACTTTTTTCTATGCATACTATGCAGGACTCATCTCCATGGAAGATATGGTCGACATGGTTCACCAAATCACAGATAATATAGAACACCTGCTCCGAGTCGGAGAGGGTAAAATCTCAGAAGATGGCGTGGATGTCGATGTCCAGTTAAAGGTCGCAAAGGTGTTGCGGCAGATCACCCACAACCTGCAGACAGGGGTCTCTGCTACGCAGAGTAAATTTAACGGACGTGACGGGATTTGAACCCGCGACCTACAGCTTTCTCCCCCCTCCCTTTTATAGGGAGTTACGAAAGGACAGAAACCTTTAGGTTTCTGGGCACAGGAAATCTTCGATTTCCGTGGGCCAGAGCCCCTTCGGTTAGGAGGCTGCCGCCCTATCCAAACTAGGCCACACGCCCAGTATATGAACTCCCTCAAATTTTATATTTGTTTTGGTAATACAATGGATAACGTTGTATCGAAAGTATTCTTCAGGAAAGACTATTTTCAAATCCGAACGAAGTGAGGATTTTCTTGTGAAATTAAATAGATATCCTTATAATGATGAGAATTATGGGTTATACTTATAAATAGTTAGAGAGCAATATATAGTGAAACATGATTACAGAAACAACTGAAACCGAGCCGACAAAAAAATATGCGTCTCA
>CAYPOB010000012.1:10224-17523 GCA_964412405.1 uncultured Methanocellales archaeon
GAAACATGATTACAGAAACAACTGAAACCGAGCCGACAAAAAAATATGCGTCTCAGCGAGTGCCCACTGGAGTAAAGGGATTCGATGAATTATGTGAAGGAGGCCTCATCAGAGGTAGATCTTACCTACTCTCTGGCATATATGGCAGCGGCAAAACCATCTTTAGTTTGCAGTATCTCTATAACGGAATCGTCAAATACGATGATGCTGGCATTTTTATAGCTACAGAGGAGCGGCCAGAACAAATTCGGCAAAATGCGTCAAATTTCGGTTGGGACTTGGATGCGCTTGAAGATGAAAATAAACTGGCAATAGTAGATGCATGTGCTGCAAAGGTCGGACTCCCCTCTACCGAAAAATACGTGGACATTAGGCCGTTTGACATGCGTTCTATGCTGGACCAGCTCATCAAGATACGGGAAGAAATCGGTGCAAAAAGGGCAGTAGTTGACTCCTCGACTTCAATAGGTTTTTATCTTCAAATGGATCCCGTTAAAATAAGGGTAGAGCTGCTTAGATTGAGCAATATACTGAACACCCTAAATCTAACGTCACTGCTGACCTGTGAGGTCATTGATGACTCGAAAACAAATAGATTCGGAGTGGAAAACTTTGTTACTGATGGGTCCATCGTAATGTATTATAAGAGAATTAATGGTGCGCGAACTCGTGGCATAGAGATCTATAAGATGAGAGGGACCAAGCACAGCGAGAAGGTACACCTATTCAATATGACGTCTGAGGGCATAATTGTTCATCCACATGAGACTATGCGCCATTAAGTTTATCACCACAGTCATCATTTTTCCTCGTGCGAACGAACATCGATATTGATGCCAAGCTCCTTCTCGATCTTATCGATGATTTTGCCGCCCCGTCCGATAACCTTGGGGATATCTCGCTGCTCAAGATAAACGATAACCCTGGAATCCGACCCCATTGACACGTCCACGTGTCCACGCACGTATTTGCCAATCTGTCTGTAAACCTCCTTTTCGGCAAGTCGCCATGCTGGTTTAACTTGCGCCACCTCGATGGGCATTACCACGACCTGATCACCATATGTGTAGATTTCGTATTCTGCTTCTTCCGTCTCAAAATCCAACACCTCGATGACAGGGCGTGCCAAATCCGCTTCTAGCATACCAGAGGGGACTTTAACGGTAAATTTTATCTCATATACCTTGGAGACCGCTCCCTTGTCGATGAACACGATCATGTCGACAATCTGCGGAATGATGCCAAGTTCAACTCTTCCTATAAGCCGCTGGATGGCATCTATAGCTCTGGTTGAATGAACCACGCCGACCATTCCAACGCCAGCCAATCGCATATCTGTGAATACCCTGAAATCGGATGTCTTGCGCAGTTCATCGTAAATCGTATAATCCGGCCTGACCAACAGAAGAATATCTGCGGTATTCGCCATGCTGCCATCGAGAGGGGCATACTGGGTGATCTCGTCCGATACCTGCAGGTCACGCGGAGATTCCATGGTTTTTACTATGTATTCATGCGCTTGCAAGAATTCTGCCACGCTGGCAGCAAAAGTGGATTTTCCTGCGCCAGGCGGACCTGCAATTAATATCCCCCTCTGCTTTTCGATCAGTTTTGCTTTAAGTTCGTCACTGAGCCTATAATCATCCAAACCGACCACCGCAATAGGGCGCACAGCCGTGATTTCGATTCCGTCGGAAAATGGTGGGCGTGCTATCGCAATCCTCATCGAACCGAGCTGAACAACAGTCGCTCCTTTTCTATCAAACTCGATAAAGCCATTCGGGTCCTTCTTTGCCCTCTCCATTATTTCACGCACCATATCACGCAATCCCTTTTCAGTGCATGCCCTGTTCCCTATTTTTACCAGGCGCATTTTGTCGACAGTGCCTCTCTTTGCCATGGGGAGGACACGATCCTTCAGATGCACGGACATAGTATTATCTGTGAAAAAAGACTCGATTTGCAACGGCCCCATCTCTCCCCTTTCCGGATAAAGATAAACGACTTCCAGCCCCTTTGCCCTTGCAACATCTGATTGAACGATATCGCTTGATATAAATACGGCCTCATTTTGAGTCGCTACAGCTCTGATTATGGAGTCGATCTCCCCCCCCCGAGGCTAGTTTAATCTGCTCGAGCGTGGGGCGCTCACCCACATACTTTAATATGATTTTTTTCTTTTTCGCCAGTTCATTCAATTTTTTGAGTTCCTGCAGACCGTTAAAACCTATGTCCTTGCCCTGGTTTGCCTGAGCCTCGAGTTCTGAGACCACTGCCTCGGGTATGATTACTTCAGCACCTTCAAACTCACCGCTCTCTATCTTTGCAGTGATCCTACCATCGATGATTACGCTTGTATCTGGAACGAGTTTCATATTTGCTGTTTATTGTCATGATATGGTATATATCTGTGGGGTTCTAAGTAGAAATGATGATTTCAAAACAGCTAACATCTGATATTTATAGCCACGATTTTATATGATGATCGTTGATAAGTAGTTAGACGAAATGGCAGATATAGTGGCAATATGAAGAAAAATATAGAGGAGATAAAGTAAGGGATTCTTCCAATTTTACAACGGTATGGAATTAAAAGAGTGGGATTATTTGGCTCCTATGTTCGAGGGGAAATGAGAGAGGATAGCGATATTGATATATTGGTAGAAATTGAGAAGGATATCAGTTTGCTTGATTTTGTAGGGCTTAAACTGGAAATTGAGGAAGCGTTGGGAAGGAAGGTAGATTTGGTGGAGTACAACACCAATCAAACCCATTCTTAGGGAGAGGATTTTAAAAGAACAGGTGGTAATCCTATGAAAAGAGATATGCGAGTATATATGAGGATATTTTAGAATGCATTGAGAATAAAGAATATTCCACAAGAGTTTAGAGAAAAATATCCTGAAATACCATGGAAAAAGATTGCAGGAATGAGGGACATTCTTATTCACGAATACTTCGGAGTGAATTTAAAGCGAACCTGGAAAGTCGTTAAGGAGGACATTTTTGATTTGAGGATTAAAATACTAAAAGTGAGGGAAGATCTAAAAGAGAACAATGATTAATAAGATTTATCCGTCAAACTTTTTTTCAAAATCTTCTAAACGAGTTGTTTCCCCTTCCTTGTATTCTTTTAGATTTTCTTCAAGTCTTTCTTCTCCTGGAGGTCAAAGTAGTATCCACATCTACTCTCATCTCGAAACATCACCATACACGTCTTTTGGTTCAAATACCTTTTCGGCAATGACATTTCCGTCCACATCCCTGTAAAAACAAGACATATATCCCATATGGCATGCTCCCCCAACCTGGTCCACCTTCAGGAGGACGGCATCGCCATCACAATCAACACTAATTTCATGCACGATCTGCTCGTTGCCCGATTCCTCTCCCTTTCTCCAAATCCTGTTTCTGCTTCTGCTCCAGTAATACGCCCTCTTGGTCTCAATGGTCATTCTCAGCGCGTCCTCGTTCATATGGGCGAGCATCAGCACTTCGCCGGTCTGACGATGCTGCACGATCACGTGGATCAAACCATTCTTGAAGTTACACCTCTGGAGCATCATATCCTCTAATTATTGGACTAAAGCATTAAAAATGTTTGTAAGACGCAGCTCTCTGGTTTCCCGTCATCATCGCTTCTTTATCTCCCGCATCATTTCCTTGTGAAATAGTGCAAGCAGGTCGCTCAGAAGTCCGAAGACGACTATCTGAACACCCATCGTGATCAGCAGAGTGGCAAGAATTGTCATTGGAATGCGGGTTATTCCTCTAAACCACTCCAGTGTCACGTAGATACCAAGACCTACGCCCAACATTATGAAAATAGCCCCAAATATACCAAAGTATAACAGGGGATTGTGCGTTTTGGTAAGTTGATATATCGTATATCCGATCTTGATGCCGTCCCCAAGAGGATTGAGCTTGGTGGCAGTTCCTTTGTGTCTGGAGCAATATGTTATCGGCACCTCTATTATTTTCTGATCCTTTTTTACCGCCTCTATGGTGGTCTCCGCTTCTATCTCAAATCCAGTCTTATTTAGCTCTAATTCTTTTACGGATTTTTTGTTAAATGCTCTGTACCCGGACAGAATATCAGTGAGCCATGCACCGTATGCAAGGCCAAATAATTTATTTAGAATTCGATTGCCAAAGAGGTTCAACCTTGTGAATGCTCCTTTTTGAGGGGATGCAAACCTGTTGCCGATGACATGATCTGCACATCCATCCTTTATCGGCTCCAGTAACCTGTCCACTTCTTCTGGAAGATATGTCCCATCGCCGTCGATCATCACGATGATGTCCTCGTCGATCAGATCGAATGCTTGCTGAAGCGCCTGCCCCTTGCCTTTGCCATGCTGGATAACGACCTTGGCACCCTCGCCCTCTGCTACCCTGGCAGTACCGTCGGTGCTGTGCCCATCGATGACCAGGATGTTAGAAAATCCCATGGATTTGAACCTGGACACAACTTCGCCTATGGTGGGCGCTTCATTGAGCGTCGGAATCAGAATGCAGACGTTATCTTTCATTTGGGTTATCTCTCGTATATTTTTATTAATTGTAGCCAAGATATTCAAAGATAACTACCCTTCTTATATCCCTCTCGCCGATACTGACGGCCGTTGTCGGTGATTCATGGACCAGTCTGAAATCTTCAAGCTCCTCAAGTGGTACAGGGCTTTCAAATGGAGAGATTCCGACTATCTTGTACTCTGGATTGGCATCAATAAACGCTGCCGCTTCCTCATATGTAGTGAACAGCCTGCTATCTGTTATGACATTGATCGTTTGGCCTATAATTATATCATCCCTTTTATCATATGATATCACCCATGTCGTGTCCACGGGGGTGTACGCCTCTCCCTCAAATAGATGCAATCTGACGACCATCGTGCGATAGAAGTCCGGATAAAATAAGATCGGATTGTTCGGCATTACTGGACGTAACTCCATGCCCCGCTCAGTCATTTCCTTGATGAAATATGCTCCAAAGAATCGGGATGTATCTCCCTCAGCCCATGTGGCTATCGCCCAGAACTTACCTGTTGGCATAGCAATACTCGATATGATATATCTCGTATCCAGATCGTCAAGTACCATGCTTGCAATAGATAGATCTGTAGCGGCAAGAAATGTAGATGCGCCAGGTCGTATCGTTCCATCAGGATTTATGCCGCCTATACCCGCTTGAAATGGGTTTGCAACAGGGATGCGGCGAGCATAATATGTGATGATGTGCCCATAGTCCCACCAGCTCATCACGCTATATGCTTTTTCAGGATATGGAAATCGCTCTCCAGGTGGTGGCGCCTCATAGATGCCATAGTAATCAACGCCAGGGTCCGGCGTGTTATGTCTCATCCATACCAGTGCCGAGTACCAATCCATGTCTACCCCCGGACCATGTCTTGCCGACTGCGCGGTGATGGTGAGATTTGGGTGTATCAAGAGCAACGCGACTAAGATCACGACGAGCACATGACCGAGTTTGACATATTTTGGGACGAAACGGGTGATGTCGCTTGAATCGCTTACTTTTCTCTTAAAGTTCTCGTATAGTTCGCCCCATCCACCAAATTCCAGGAGTTTTATGCCGAAGTATCCAGAGAGAATCGCGAGGTTCACCGCGAAGTAGTAGGCGAATCGGTTCTGGGATATCGTGGCAAGAAGCATGGCTATGCTCCATATGAGCAACAGGGTTTCTGATGCTCTCCACTCTCTCATAACTCTATAGCCGAGCATCACCATGGCGATGAGTCCAATATATAGGGTGGTCGTGAAATTGAACCATGCTGGTGCGAGCGTGAACTGCCCTCCTCTGAAGAACATCGGCTGAACCTCTGCTATGGTCAGCGCACCATATGCTGGCATGAATATTCTGAATGCCCCAAACAGCGAACCGAACAGATCAGGGCTGAAGAAGTACATGCCTCCCAGGCCCACGGTGCCGATTCCGATCAGCACAAAGGGATAATGGCTTCGACTGATGTTTTGGCGTTCCATTGCCTTTGGGATGATACTCAGCACTAAAAACACCAGAATTCCCAAAATAAACGACAATATGTGCATCCTACCGTATTGACCAACGCCCTCCAGAACGATCTGTGCGACCATCACTATCGGAAACACGAATGCGGTCACGCCCACAATGCAAAGTCCATCGGATGACCTATTTCGCATATGATTGGCAACGCATTGAACCACGGCATATACGACAATGATAAACGCGAACATCGGTGCCCCTGGCCAGGATAGCAGATAAAATCCCAGCATAAGTCCAGCCAGTGCAGAATATATCAGTGGAGTTTTCAAGACATTCCAGTCTTTATTCAACACATGCTCGAATCTCAACCCCTCTGCCCTTTTGACCGCAATCATGAAGAACAGAATCGTCAGGGTGCTGAAAAGTATCTCGAGAACGTGATGGTCTGCAAAGCCAAGCAATGTTCGTGATAAGAATTGACCAGGCATTACCGCCAGTATAAGTGCCGACAACAAGCCAACTCGTCGATCGTCAAATATCTCTTTGGCGACGAAATACGCCGCCAGAACGATCAGTGCTCCGCCAACTGCCGGAAGGAAGGCGCCCACTAATTCTATCGTGTGTCTGGTCGGTATCCCTCCGCCCCCTATAATTGCCTCAACGACAAATGCAATGATTGCAACGACCCATGTGAACAATGGCCCAAAGTGGAGGTGGTTTCCATATGGAAAGTGCGTGAAGGGGTCAAAAAAGATCCTGTGCGGAAAATTATGAACGGTGTTTTCCACAAGGCGCATATGAAATACTGCATCATCCGCAGCGATTCGTATCATGTCGCCGACGAATATGCTGTCCCATGGCAGGACCACCCTGATGTAGAAGGCGAGCGCAACTATGGCAACCAGCAGCACATTATAAATCGATATGCGCTCAAGAATAGAGGTCTGTTCAAGCTTCTTGATTCTGCCCTCATACTCTGCCCTCAGCTGCTCATATATCGCCTCGGTGATCTTGCCCTGCTTGTATTCTCTTTCCAGGCCCTCTATCGATGAGCGGAGCTTGGCGATCTTGGCTTCTTTGCCCGATAATTTTGGTCCTATCCCTTTTGGTTTCGGTTGCTTTGGCTTATGTTGCGCCTTGAATTTCTTTTTTCTCTTTTTGCCCATATCATATCCTTACCATATAAATTTGATAATTGCCATTATAATCAACCACGTCACCAGGCATATGAAGTACAAATGGTATCATATATATCACTAACAACATCACATAAATGTTTTGAGGATGCTATTGGTCGTCGGCTCCGCCCATTA
>CAYPOB010000012.1:17623-20980 GCA_964412405.1 uncultured Methanocellales archaeon
AACAACATCACATAAATGTTTTGAGGATGCTATTGGTCGTCGGCTCCGCCCATTATATCGCAGTACTTGGATACAATCGTATCCCAGTTGAACTCTGCTAACTCGCATTTGATTTCTTTCGGCTGCTCATAGCACTTTATGAGCGCCCCTGCGATCGCATCCCCATCGCCAGGTGGAACGAAGATCGTTCCGCTGTAGTTGGACATGGACTCCTCCAGTCCGCCAACCTTAGAGGCGATGATGGGTTTTTTGTAGCACATTGCTATATGGGCTGCGCCACTCTGCGACGCCCTTAAATATGGAAGAACGGTCACATCGGCAGCTGAAAAATATAGCGGAATCTCTTTATCAGAAACGTATCGTGGTATCAATGTGATGTTGTCCCCGTATTTCGATGTTGCAACCCGCTGGACTACGTCTTCTCCGCCCTCCCAGAGCTCGCCGACGATGAGCAATCTTGCATTTTTTGCTATTTCTTCTGGCAATCGTTCGAATGCATCGATGAGGTATGGAATTCCTTTATATTTCCTGATCAATCCAAAATGCAAAATGACGAACTTCTCCTTGATTTTCAGTGCAGATTTAGCTTTTCTCCTGTCGATTTTTTTGTAATGATCGTAGAGCCCATGGGGGATGACATGCACTCCGTCAACATCGAGATGATGTTTCATCGCTATGAGCTTCTTATCAAAGTTGGAGTGTGTGACGTATGCATCTGCCTTATGGGTCAATAGGCGACCAGCTATACGTGAATACAACCTAATCGGCAAAATCGCCTCCTCCAACGGATCGACAACCTCATGAAATTCGATGATGAGTTTTGACTTCATAAAAAGCGCATTTAGAATCTTCAAGACAAGGTGCATGTGCGCCACCGACGACGTCCACCATTGTAGTATAATCACATCAGGATTCTGCTTTTTGATAAAGCGAAATGCCCCAATCCAGCTCAATGGCGAATTGTAATCCATGCCATCATAAACCGCGACGTTAGGTGAAAATTCGAGGTCTGATATCTTTTTTCCAACGTGCTCTCGTCCTGGAAACAAAAATTGGGGCAATAATTTTCTTAAACAGACCACTGACACGTTATTTGACGTTGATAGCGCATTGGCAAGGCGAATCGTGTAGTAGCTTAACCCACTGAGAAATCGTTTAGATGGTCCGACGATGCAGATACTTTTACTCATACACTTACCTCGCGAGTTTTTCAACCTGCTGAAAATCGAAGATTTTCTGACAGTCCCATTTATATAAGTAGGTATAATTACGAATGTAAATAAATATGTCTTAGATTTGATATCATGAAATACAATAACGCACTCGTAACTGGCGGAGCAGGGTTCATAGGAAGCCATTTGGTTGACCGACTTGTAGAGGATGGTTTAGATGTAACTGTTATAGACAATCTCCATGCCGGGAAGCTGGAGAACTTAGAGAACGCCAGAGACAAGATAACATTCATAAAAGGCGATGTCAGGGATGCGGAGCTGTTGAAGAGAGCTATTGCAGATGCGGACATCGTTTTCCATATAGGTGCAAACGCCTCGGTACCGTATTCTGTTGAAAATCCTCGGTACGATTTTGAGACCAACGCACTGGGAACGTTCAACATACTGGATGCATCTGTCAATTCTGATGTGAAAAAAGTGGTGTATGCCTCGACTGCGGCGGTCTACGGCGAGCCGGAATACATCCCTATAGACGAAAAACACCCTCTGCGACCGATATCACCATACGGCGCATCGAAATTAGCAGGCGAGAGCGTTGGCATGGCGTTTAAGGAGGCATATGGGTTAAACTTCGCATCCATCAGGATTTTTAATACGTATGGACCACGCCAGCCGAGATATGTGATGTACGATTTCATAATGAAGCTCAAGAGGGATTCAAGTAAACTCGATGTCCTGGGAACTGGAGAGCAGATGAGGGATTATTGTCATGTGTCGGATATGGTTGACGTCTTCATGCTGGTGACGGAAAAGGGAGAGGGCATCTACAATGCAGCAGGCGGTGTTCCGACCCCGATAAGGGAACTGGCAGAGCTGATGGTATCCGAGATGTCTCCGGGCGCCGAGATTCAATATGGCGGGAAGACGTGGAAAGGGGATATCAACACCCTGATCGCCGATATCACGAAATTAAAAAATTTGGGTTTTGCGCCGAAGGTCGATATTAGAAGCGGCATTAAGATGATGATAGAGTGGTTTGAGGAGAAACATCCTATATAGATAAGGATAAGAGATGAAGTAACCTATCAAATGATCAGGGGGTTATTATGTGCAAAGCTCTTAACGCCAAAACCCTTAAGTATTACCAAATGGTAATACCATATCATGGAGCATAGCAAAGTCACTAAAAAAGGGCAGGTTACCATTCCCCTGCGGCTGAGGAAATTGGTGGGCATTATGACCGGAGAAAAGGTGGTATTCGAAGTTGATGGCGAAACGATCATGCTGAAAAAAGGTCCAAAGAACCCAATAGCAGATCTCGTTGGGCTAGGAAAGGGAGTATTTGGCAAAAGCCTGGACTATCAGATGAGGATAAGAGACGAATGGGAATGAGGCTGCTTATAGATACCAACATTTTCCTGAGCATTCTAAACGAAGAAGAGAACTATCTATCAGCGAAGAGACTGCTCGAAGACATCCACGAGGGAAAGTACGTTGGTCTTACCTCTGTGATATGTATATCGGAGATTTTGAGCGGTTTCCACTCCAAAGGAGAAGTAGAGAGAGGTGAGAGATTTCTCATAGACGCCAAGGCCATCAACAACTTCACGATCATCGATGTCGACCTCTCTATCGCTAAAAAAGCCGCGATGATTAGAGCCAAGTACAGGGCGAGACTCCCAGATGCGATGATCGCTTCTACATGTGCAATCTGCAGGGCTTTCTTGATCACGAGGGATGAGAAATTTAAGAAAATAGCAGAGATTGAGGTAAAATCACCTGAGGAGTTATCATTATGGGGTGATGAAAGATAACCAAACAGACAAAACTAAGAGATGCGACCCGTCCACTTGTAGGGTGGTAGTTCACTCATCAACCGAAGATTCTACACCCATGCTTTCGGAGATTTTTGCATTCCGTCGACTTAAATTCTACAGAACCGAATATCCAGTTAAGCATTTCTCCTCCTCCTTCACGTTGTTCTTGAGAAAGAAGCAGAGGATTACTCGATGGGAAAATTACTTCAGAGAATAGGGGATTTGAAGTACTTGAGAGTCGAACCATTGATCTCTGAGGATTTCGTCATCGCATCAAAGAACAAGGATAATTACTCTATAGATCTTGAGGATGCACTACACTTTTCTGTTTGCGAGCGTCTGGGAATACGTGAAATCTATTCAAATGA
>CAYPOB010000013.1:0-20747 GCA_964412405.1 uncultured Methanocellales archaeon
GATGGTGACGTTCATCATAACTTAGATTTAAAATATGTGCGTATAAATGGGATGGGTGCCCATCCTAGCATGCATATTCCCTCTTGAATCAAGGGCAATTTTCATGCCCTTAACAATCGTTTCTTTGACCTCGCTTGGTGCATATCCCAAACAATCCATCTTTTTTTTGCATGTCTATTGGTCAATCTACATCTCCGGTATAGGGGGCATCTCCCTCTTGTGCCTGTTCTCCTTAATGCGCCCGATGATGCGCTCGATGATGTCCTCTGAGATGTTCAGTTCTCTTTTGATGTCGGTGGGCGCCTTCTTCTCATCGATCAGTTTCATCAAAATCGAATCGATCATTTCGTATGAAATTCCCAGTTCCTTTTCATCGGTTTGACCCTTCCATAAACCAGCTGATGGTGGTTTCTCGATAATCTGCTTTGGCACTTTAAGATGCCTGGCGAGTGCTATTACTCGTGTCTTATACAGTCCTCCCAATGGGAGCATATCTACTCCTCCATCGCCATATTTTGTCGTATACCCTAAGAGGATCTCGGTTTTATTTCCAGTTCCGATTACCAGCCTATTCAATAGGTTTGCATAATAATAGAGAGTGCACATACGTACCCTCGCCTTTAAATTTCCGTTGCATATTTGAGAGGCGGGATCGTAGTCTGGAATTGCGCTCGCGAATGCATCGAGGAGTTCGGATATTTCGATCACCTTGTGCTTAATGCCGAGTATCTCGGTAACCTGCATTGCATCGCAAATATCTTCAGGATCGGTGACACCTCTCTCCGGGAGTAATATGCCCAGAACGTTCTCCTTCCCAATCGCTTTTACCGAAAGGAACGCAGTTAATGTAGAATCGATCCCGCCGCTTAATCCTATGACTGCTCCGTTTTTTTGTGTGCTCTCTACACCAGAGCTTATGAATTCAACGACCTTTTTGAGCATCTCATCAAAATCAGATTCTAATCCCATCTACTGTTCATCCTTTTTAGCTTTTTCTAACTTCTCGCCGCACCCTTCCGAATGGACGATTCCAGCCACTATGGGAACGTCTTGTACGAAGGCTATTCCATGACCTGGTTTTTCCAACTCTCCGGCCTTAACTATCGCTTCAAGCACTTGCTCAGTCTTGGACTTTTCAATCAGAATCATGATTACTTCTCTTTCCGACTCGATGGGTATCCCAAAAAATTTCTTGCACTCGTGAATTCCGGTTCCTCTGGCGAAGAAGATGGTTGCACCCTCCACCCCTGCATTCTTGGCAGCGTCCACAATTTTATCGGCCTCGCCCCTTTCTACGATGGCATAAATAATATCGTATATGTGTCTATGCAATTGCAAAGCCTCCTATGTATTTGATTATTATCCCCATGACTAGAACAGAGATTATTGGGCCTACTGATGCCAATGCAATTAATCCAAATCCATCTATTATTGGATCACGTCCTCCTAAAACTGCAGCTAGCCCCACTCCCAAAGCCAATACGAGGGGTACCGTCACTGGACCGGTAGTTACGCCACCGCAGTCGAATGCAATTGCGACGATTTCCTCCGGAGCAAAGTAGGTCAGAATCAAAGCCAGTGTATATGCAGGAATCACGATATATGTTAATGGTATGCCCCATACAATCCTCATCATTCCCACCGTCACTGCAACTGCTACCCCTGCCGCCACGGTGTTGACGAGCAGATTTTTTGATATTGCCCCTGCGGTGAGTTCTTCTACTTGCAGACCGAGTATTCGTAGGGCCGGCTCAGCGATGGTGACCGTATATCCCAATAGCAACGCAAAAACGATGATTAACCAAAGCACATCTTTTTTAGGGAGTGCCGCACCCACCATCTCGCCAAGGGGAAATAATCCAAGTTTGATGCCTTGTAAAAATAATATTAGTCCAATGGCTGCCATCGCAATTCCAATGGCAATCTCGTTTGGATTTTTAATCGGCACCCTTAAAATAACCAGTTGAAAAACGGTCAACAACACAATCACGGGAGCCAATGCCTGAAGCACATCTATTGCCGTACCTTTAAGACCATAAAACACCATAATTGTATCTCCAAGTATCTAAATTATTTACAGATTAGTAACATATAAGTCTTTTTAGTGACATAAGTTTCATAGAGAAACTTTTAAGTCATTGTGTTGCTACCAGTTAAACCCAAATGTCAAATTGTGTGGAAATTACATGGACTCAGAAATAGAGAATATCGTAAATGCTGCAAAATCACATACTAGATTATATGGTGACTCGTTGCCGATGATCGCCAGCGAGAATATCACCAGCCCCATAGTCAGACGATTGGTAGCCTCAGACCTTGGCCATCGATATGCAGAAGGCAGGGTGGGGCATCGCTATTATCAAGGTTGCAAATACATCGACCAAATTGAAGAAAGTGCAATTAAACTTACCAAGCAACTATTTAAAGCGGAACATGCGAACATCCAGCCGATTTCAGGAGTTAATGCAAATATCGCGGTATTTTTTGCACTGACAAAACCTGGAGACCTGCTCATGCCGCTAAATGTGCCACACGGCGGACATATCAGTCACGCAAAATACTCTGCCGCCGGGATCAGGGAGTTGAAAATAGAGTGCCATCCCTTCAACAACGAGAAAATGAATATTGACGCAGACCTGATGGTTAAAAAAATTCTGGATATAAAACCAAAAATCATTATGTTTGGGGCAAGCTTATTTTTATTCCCCCATCCAGTAAAAGAGGCACGGCAGGCTGCAGACGAGGTCGGCGCCAAGATCGTGTACGATGCGGCCCATGTATTGGGGTTAATCGCAGGAAAGCAGTTCCAGGACCCTCTGAGAGAAGGGGCGGATGTCGTAACTGGCTCGACTCACAAGACGTTCCCAGGTCCACAGGGTGCATTGATATTATGCAAATCTGATAATCGCAATGAGATAGATGACGCCGTATTCCCTGGAACCGTCAGCAACCACCATCTGCACCACATAGCAGGTCTGGCTGCGACCCTTTCTGAAATGATCGCCTTTGGAGAAGACTATGCAAAGCAGACGGTAGCCAATGCAAAGGCGCTGGGGCAGGCTTTGTACGAAACAGGGTTGGATGTGCTTTGTGAAAAAAAAGGATTTACAGAGTCGCACCAAATAGCCATGGATGTTTCGAAGTATAAAGGTGGGGCAAAAGTGGCATCTAATCTGGAAAGGGCCAATATCATCGTAAATAAGAATCTGCTTCCATGGGATGATGTAAATAATCCAGACAATCCAGCTGGTATTCGTCTGGGCGTTCAGGAATTAACGCGTCTTGATATGAAGGAATCGGAGATGGAAGAGATAGCAAGTTTCATCAAGCGCATCGTGGTAGATGAGGAGAAACCCAAAAAGGTTAAAAGAGATGTAATACATCTGAAAAGAAGATATCAAATTGTCCATTATTGTTTTAATAAGGGAAGTGCATATGTATTTCCTGAGTATAGGTGATGATGTGAACTGTGCCCCAAGTTGCTCCAACTACGATAAAACTACAAAGCTGATCGCATTTGATATGGACAGTACCCTTGTCGACGTGGAAATAATCGATGAACTGGCAAAGGTCGCTGGCGTTGACGATGAAGTTGCCAAGATAACCAGAAAAGCGATACGAGGCGAAATCGATTTTGAAGGGGCGCTCAAAGATAGGGTGCGGCTTTTACAGGGGTTGTCCGAGGTGGATGTTAGAGGTGTTGCAAAAGAAGCTCCGATGATGAAAGGAGCAAAACGCCTGATAAGTGAGGCGAAAGCCAGAGGATATAAAACGGCGATGATTACTGGAAGTTTTATGATCGTCGCCGAGATAATTGGAAAGAAACTCGACCTCGATTACATAGTCTCCAATGAATTGGTGATCAGGAATGGGGTGTTGACTGGCGAGGTGAGAGGAACACTTATGGCAATGGATTCAAAAGAACGGGCGCTGATGCAGATTGCGGCATCAGAAGGCATTTCCCTCAAAAACTGTGTGGTCGTGGGAGATGGAGCGAATGACCTAGACATGTTTAAGAGCGCTGGGTTCTCAATAGCATTTAATGCCAATTCGATATTAAAAGACGTCGCAGATATCGTGATAACTCAAAAAAACCTCGGATTAATTATACCTTTATTACCTTGATGGGAGCGAATATATGTTAGAAGAGTTACAACAAAAGATGGGCAAACTGATAGAAAAAGCAAATAAGCATAAAAAAGAGCGGGACAGGTGGAATGCCCAGGTCAATATATCGACGACGCGCAGAGATGAACTCAACAAAAAGACAAGGGAATTGCTGGAACAGGCACAACAATTCAAAGAAACTAGAGAAGAGTACAATCAGAATGTGTGTGATCTAAAAAGAGAGAGAGATGAACTTAATAAAAAAGCAAATAACATCTACGTAAAATTGGATTCGTTGCGCAAAAAAAACAAAGCAGGGGGAGGAGTATCGCTCAATAAACTCAGACAAGATATCAATGCGTTGGAGTTCAAACAACAGACGGAAGTGCTGAGCATAGACAAGGAGCGTCAACTTGTTGATAAGATTTCTGTACTTCAAGAAGAGTTTTCGAAAAGGAAGGGGCAATTGGAGAAGGACGAAGAGTTCAAAGCGTTGTTAAAAACAGCACAAAAATTACGAGATGGCGCTTCAGAATGCCATGAGCGACTCACCGAGTATGCCAACATGGCTCAGGAACGGCACGATAAGATGATCGCCACGTTTAAAGATGTAGACAAGATTAGAGCTGAAGCAGATGCGATGCATATGGAATTCATAAAAGCGCAAGAAACCGCCGACAATGAACACCATATGTTTATCGAACAGCGAAAGGAGATACGAGATATTAATAAACTGATCATTGGCCTGAGGAGGAATGAACAAGAGCTCAAAGAAGATAAGATGAAGGCAGAAGTCAAGAAAAGAGCCAAAAGAGTGTATGATCAATTTAAAAAAGGCGAAAAGTTGAGCACGGAAGACCTATTTATACTACAACGTTCAGACCTACTCTGAATCGGAAGATGTCTTAGACTTAGCAGGGAATCTTTTTATATTCTTCTTTTCAATCCTATAATCGAGATGTAATGACAGATATACTTATAATTTGTATCGATCGAGATGATGATATCGGACACAAAGTGGGAATTAAAAGCCCGGTCATCGGTAGAGAGGGTAATCTGAACGCTGCGATGCAGTTAGCACTTTCGGACCCAGAGGACTCAGATATCAATACAATATTCGGCGGAATACAGATTTACGATGAGATCAAATCACAGGGACGAGATGTCGAGATCGTAACGATTTGCGGCAGCCAAAATATCGGCATTCAATCAGATTTGATCATAGCAGATCAAATCGATGTTGTTCTGGAAAGAATCGATCCAAAAAAAGCAATCGTAGTGTCCGATGGAGCCGAGGATGAGTCTGTTTTACCCATCATCGAGTCGCGCATCAAGGTCGACGCAGTGAAACGGATTGTAGTCAAG
This sequence comes from uncultured Methanocellales archaeon, assembly GCA_964412405.1. GTDB lineage: Archaea > Halobacteriota > UBA148 > UBA148 > JAJOKI01 > JAJOKI01. Next base: position 5,473 of record CAYPOB010000013.1, read on the forward strand.
CAGAGCCAAGATCTAGAGAGCACATATTATATTATCAAGCAATTGTTCGAGGACCCCAAAATATCTAAGACATTTTTCATACCGATTGGGCTGGCATTTACCATCTATGCGATTTCGCTGTTATTGGGCTATCCCCAGGGTGCTGTCATCGCCATCATGGCCTTTGTGGGCATTTATATGCTCATTAGGGGATTCGAACTGGATGATGTAATGGGAGACTTCACTGAAAATCTGAAGCGATCATTCTATGGTGGAAAAATGTCATTCGTGACATATATTTCTGCAGTGATTTTAAGTTTTATAGGCATTATCCAGGGATTAGCCAAGTGCTGGGAACTTGAACCACGGGGTATAATGATATTTATAACATTTATCAACGCATCGGTCTGGTGGGTTGTAGCCAGCGGATTGCTTGCCGTAACCGGAAAAATAGTCGATGCATATCTTAGTGATGGGCGGGCACGACAGTATCTGACTTTGCCGTTTTTTATATCATCGGCAGGACTACTCCTCTGGGCAGGATCGGAGTATATACTGAAGCTCAAGGAATATGGATTTTTGGCCGAGGAACTCCTCCTTCTTGTCATCTACATCATCTGTGCCATAATAATAGCATTGATGGGAGTGGGACTTTCGACATATATAAAGAAGTCAGAAACAAGAAAATCCTCACTTCGTTCGGATTGACTTGACTATAATGTTATACATATATACCAAAACAAAGGCGTCCAGATGAGCATCAATCCTTCAGGTCTGCCCTTTTTGTTTTTTGTATAATTCCTGCACTCGCTCAATGGTATCGGCATCTTTCACTGATTTATCCTCTCTAACCCTCACCAGCTTGGGGAAGCGAAGGGCAAAACCAGATTCGTAATTTGAACTCCTTTGAATCTCCTCATAGCCTATCTCGAATACGATTTCGGGTTTTATCAATATATCCATCTCCACATCAGAGAGGATGAGGTCTTTAAACAATTCGGTCAGTTCCACCAACTGTTCATCTGTCATTCCAGTCCCGACCTTTCCGATGTCGAGGAGCGAGCCCATTGTTGGATTCCTGCAAGCCAATGAATATGAACCGATAAGATTGGCGCGCCTGCCCTCGCCCCACGTGCCTCCAACGACTACAAGGTCAAGTGTTTCCGCCACAGGTTTGACCTTCAACCAATTTTTACCCCTCTTGCCTGGTGTGTACATCGATTTTGGATTTTTGACCATTATTCCTTCGTGACCGGCGGATATCGCGCCCTTGTAAATGCGCTCTGCGACGCTGAGATCGCTGGTTATCGTCTGGGGCGCCACCTCGATCATCGGTGCATGATTCTTATTCAAGCTTTTCTCAAGAATGCGGCGCCGTTCGACCAATGGGATATGTATCAACCCCTCTTCATCCAGAAACAAAATGTCGAACAAAGATAAGTGGAGGGGGATCTCCTTGACAATTCGTTCGACCTCGTATTTTCTTCGGAATCTCCTCAAAATATCCTGAAAAGGCCTTGGCTTTCCGTCTTCTCCCATCGCAATTACCTCTCCATCAAGGATTACCCGTTCAAAACTCACGCCATCTTTGAGCATATCTACGATATCCGGAAGGGATTTTGTAATATTTTCCAGTCGCCTGGAGTAGAGTAATATATCACTACCTGTTTTATGAATTTGTACGCGCGCTCCATCATATTTGTATTCTAAAGCGACCTCCCCCATACCCTCTATTGTACTCCCCACATTTTTGGCTATTTGCGCCAGCATCATCTTGATCGGTCGCCCCAGTTTGATGTCCAATCGCCTCAGCTCTTTTGCACCCTTCTTTGCAGTTACGGCGACCAATCCTAAATCGTTGGTCAACATATACGCCCGTTCCACATCATCCTTCGATACGCCAAACGCCTGTACAATGGCATCCCTGACAGTGCCCTCTCCGACCCCTATACGCAACTCTTCCAATACCAACCTGGCAATATATCGCGCCTCTTTTGGTCGTGCTGAGCCAAATAGGTCCGCCAACATCTTGGTCTTCTTCTTTTGCGAACCTTTGCCACCTGCACGAGAAATGGCTTCAAAGCTCTTGTAAACATGTCTTACGGTCAGCTCGCCAGTGAAGAGGGGGCGCTGCATCTTTTTTTCGGATAATTTCTCACAAGCCAGCCCTGCGTCTCCCAGTTCCCTCACCCATACTTTGACCTGGCGCTTTTTGGCGCCAGTCGCCATGGCTATCGCATCATATAGTAAACTGGGGCCTATACTGAGTTCCTCCGGACTCCAAGTCGGGAAGATGGATCCCCCGATAAAACGTGTAACGATATCTAGATTATCTGCGTTCTTCAAAAATTTCGAAACGATGGTTGTCATCTCGAGATTGCTCGTGACACCCTCCAGTTTCGCACATATCTCCGCGAATTTGATGAATTTCATGATAATAAATATAAACCTTTTGCACTTTTCATCTTAAAGCCAACTGGACTACTTTATCCGCACTCCCCAACTATTGGAATCCGCGTATGATCTATCTGATGAACTCCTCGAGAAGCATCTTATTTCTCCTGCCAGTAAACGGTCCCATAATTTCCTATATTCCAGAGTTCAAAAGGTCGGGCTGGTTTGTTGTATTTTTTAGCTGGCATCCTCTAATTCCTCTCGTAGTTTTGCTATTTCATTTCTTAAAACGGGAATATCTTCTCTAATCACCCTCCAAATTCTATCTAACCTGACTCCAAAGTATCCATGGGCAACAATATCCCTCATCCCGGCAATCCTGCGCCATGGAATGTCTTGGTATTTTTCCTTAAGACCATGAGGGACATTCTTAACCGCTTCGCCTATGACTTCCAATCGCCTTACGACAGCATCTTGAATCTGGGCGTTATTTAAGAACTCTTCCTTGTCTATTGAGTGAGTGTATTCTTCTATTCTCTGTATGCTCTCCCATATATCTTCGATATAAAGCCTGACATCTCGTTTCATAGGATTCTCACCTCTTCTTTCAAGATTTTATCCCTGATGATTGGCTTGATTGTACAATATTCTCCCAGATCAACTTTTTTATCGAGTGCATCTTCAAGTTCTAACTGAATACCCACAAAATCGAGGAGGCTTATATCATCTCTTTCGATCTCCACAAGAATATCTATATCGCTCTCTTCTCTTGCCTCGCTCCTTACAACAGAGCCAAAAATCCCTGCTCTTTTTACCCTATGTCTCTTAAGTATGGGCAGGATTTTATTCTTTATGTCATCAACATTCATTTTTTGTATCCATCATCTATCAATTTTTCTCATTTTTCTACAATTCCCCTATTCATCTTTCACATTAACTAATTTTCCATTCTTCACAGTTCTAGCAAGTCTTTTTATAGGCTTATCAAGTTTAAAAATAGCGCCCTCAGATTTTGCATAAAAAAGAATATCGTGATTTGAAAGAAATTTATTTTTGGAGGACCGCCACGAAATATCATTCCTAAAATTTTCCGCTCCAAGTATCCTTGTAAGCCCGCTCCTCTATGATGGATGGTTCTTTCTCTATGCTTTCAAATCAGCTTATTTTTCCAGTCCTTTGGGTAATTTTCAGGATACTCGTCCTCTGCATATCACAACTCCTAATGAATTTCATTTGCAATACTTATTAAATCGCTTAATATCGAGCTGGAAGTTTCAACTGCGCCCGCGCCCTTGCCAGTCACCGTTATCTCTCCAGCCAGGTCGGTCTGTATCGATATTATATTTAATGTACCCCCTACCGCAAGCGGGTGATCTTTAGGGACCAGATGCGGAGCGACAGTCGGTTTATTATTATTTTGTATCTCTCCGACCAGCTTTATAACATATCCGTCATCATACGCCAATTTCAGTGCTTCCGAGGTGATATTCGTGATTCCTGTCACGCCCACGTCTTTATATCTGATGTCCATGCCAAAGATGGAGTTCGCGAGAATCACCAATTTACAGGCGGTATCGATGCCTTCGACATCATATGTGGGGTCGGATTCTGCTATCCCCAATTCCTGCGCCTCGGATAACACATGCTCGTATGGCAACCCTTCCGTCGTCATTCTGGTGAGGATGTAATTACAGGTACCGTTGAGGATGCCCTCGATTCCGAGTATTTCATTCGCCTGCAATGTATCTCTCACCAAGTTTAACACGGGCATTGCGCCACCGACCGAAGCTTCAAACATGAATTTAACATCATTTTCCTCTGCCGCTTTTTTCAATCGAGTATAGGCAACGGTCAACGGTCCTTTATTCGAGGTAACGACATGTTTTTTTGTCTCAAAAGCAGCCATCATATGAGACATGCCAGGTTCGCCGGTGTCGATGTTTGTGGGAGTTGCCTCTATTACGATGTCTGCATCAACCTCTTTTATGATATCAATTGCCTTCACTCCCTTTTTCCAATGAGGATGCTCGTTCAGCGATTTTAACTTGCATGCTTCCATCGGATCGATGCCCTTCTCACACACAATACTTCCATCCCGTTCACCGATTCCCACTAACTCAAATTCAATTCCGTATTTGCCATTTATGTGCTCTCTTTTCTTAGAAATGCTCCTTGCAACTCCGCTGCCTATTACGCCAAATCCGGCTATTAAAATGCGCACCTTTTTCAACATTACGAAACCTCTGTTTTAACTCGTTCTATCAATAAAAGACCTTTTTCGTGTGCGATGTTCCTCAATAACTCCATCGCATCCGACAGTTCTCTTTTTCCCATAGCACTTATTATCAATCGTGCAGATGAATACTGTTCTATACTAGGCATTGCCATCGCCAGGTCATTGACCTCTGCATACCCGGTACCATCGATCTGATCTATGGTATCACGGATATCGGAATGAACGATATGTCCGACAAGTATCACGACTGCCCGTTCGCGTAATCGATCCCTGCCAATCTGTGCAATCACGACCCCATCATCTCGCAACCTCTTGACCAGAATATCGACCCTCGCCTCATCGATCTCAAAGGCAATTTGTACTGGAATCAAACCCCTCGGGGTTTTCTTCTCCCTGTGATGAGTAACAGAAACTATATTGCCCCCAAATTCCGAGATGGGCTGAAGCGCCAATACCAGTTGTCCGGGTATGTCTTTTAACTCCAGATCCATTGTAATCCTCATATGAATAACCCTGCCACGATATGCACTTTAATCCTTAAAGATTTATGGCTAAGTTATAAGAATGATATTTGGGATATGGACTTTGGTGATATCAATGGATGAATGTTTAGACATCATGAGAACTCGAAGGTCGATACGTAGATTCAAAAAGAAAGAAGTGGATCAGTCAGACATAAAGGCGTTGCTACATGCCGCACATATGGCGCCATCTGCGGGAAATTTGCAGGCACGAGAGTTCATCATCGTGGCAAATGAAGATGGGCGCAGAGGATTGTCGGAAGCCACATACAGCCAACGTCAAGCTGCAGAAGTGCCCGTCATGATCGTCGTATGTGCCAATGTGCTGCGCTCAGAACGGCGATATGGGGCGAGGGCCGCTCTTTACGCCATTCAGGATGCGACCGCATCGGTGATGAATATATTACTTGCCGCACATTCTCTGGGCCTGGGAACCTGTTGGATAGGTGCATTCGATGAGAAACGGGTTTCATCTGTTTTAAGTATACCTGCGCACGTGCGACCAATTGCATTGATAACGGTTGGATATCCAGATGAGATGCCAGAGGCGCCACCAAGGCTGGATGAGAGGATAGAACATTGGGAGGGCTGGTAAAAATTGTCCAATCCCAAATCAGCATGTCGAGAACTTGTGGAGATGGCCTTAAAAGGGGACGTCAGCACCCCCGACAAATTAAATGCTGCTAAGAAATTGGTTAGTGCACAGTACGGGTTATCCAGCCTCCCAAAGAATTCCGATATACTTTCCGCCGCCACCGAGGATGAACGGGACATCATCAAGAGATTGGTCCAGTTAAAACCAGTTCGAACTATTTCTGGAGTCGCGGTAATAGCGGTGATGACGTCTCCTCACAAATGTCCACATGGTTTATGTGTTCCCTGTCCAGGAGGTCCTGAATCCCGTTTTCAATCGCCGCAAAGTTATACCGGCTATGAACCTGCAGCATTGCGCGCAGCTCAGCAGGATTTTGATCCCCACCGCCAGGTGACAATCCGACTTGAGCAGTTGAAACAGATGGGGCATTCCGTTGACAAAGCGGAATTGATAGTCATGGGCGGCACATTTACATCCCGTTCCCTGTGCTATCAGGAATGGTTCGTTCGACGCTGCATAGAGGCGATGAACTGTTTTGGCTCTGAGCGGTGCGCAACTTTGTCACTTGAATGTGCACAGGCGATCAATGAAACGGCAAAGGTCAGAAACGTAGGAATCACATTTGAGACGCGTCCAGACTGGGCAAGAAAGGAGCATGTCGACCAGATGCTTAAGATGGGCGGGACCAAGGTCGAACTGGGGGTTCAGAGCACATATGATTTCGTGTTGAAGCGAATGCAGAGGGGACACACCGTTAAGGATGTCATCGATGCCAACACCATTCTCAGGGACAGCGGGTTCAAGGTCGGATTTCACATGATGCCCGGGCTGCCCGGTTCAGATTTTGACATGGACCTCGATATGTTCAGGCGCATATTCACCGACCCAAAATTCTGCCCAGATTATCTGAAGATATATCCAACGCTGGTGACAGAGGGGACGCAGTTGTATGAAATATGGCAAAGCGGAGAATATGACCCGCTGACGAATGAAGATGCCATTGAATTGATATGCCAGATAAAGATGCTGCTCCCTAAATGGACCAGATCGCAGCGAATTCAGCGGGAGATTCCCATACATTTGATTGCGGCAGGCGTTACCAGAAGTAATATCCGACAACTGGCCGAAAACAAACTTGGCGAATTGAATAAAAAATGCCAGTGCATCAGGTGTCGGGAAGTGGGACATGCTATTTTGAAGGGCGTTGCCCCTCGACCAGAACATATTGAACTGAAGACCATGAACTACAATGCGTGCAATGGTGTTGAACATTTCACATCGTTTGAAGATATAGAGAACGATATCCTAATCGGATTCCTGCGACTCAGGTTCTCGCACGACTCCCACAGACCTGAGTTGAGCAATGCCGCACTTGTAAGAGAATTACATGTCTATGGTCCGATGGTCCCAATAGGTTCGAGGGCAAAGGACGAATGGCAACACAGAGGATATGGGGAAGAATTGCTGAATGAAGCAGAGCGCATCGCAGAGGAAAACGGGTTTGACAAGATCGCTATTCTAAGCGGAGTAGGTGTACGTGAGTATTATCGAAAACTTGGATATAAGTGTGATGGCCCATATATGGTCAAACCAATAAAGTGATAGAACCTTCCTGTGGTCACTCTCCAATAATTTGGAGTATCAACCTACGTGATCGCGGCCGATTATCAAGATCGATGAAGGCGACCTGCTGCCATGTGCCCAGCATCAATTTCGCATTCGAGAACGGTATCGTCGCACTTGGGCCCAGCAGCGAGGCACGCACATGGGAATGCCCATTTCCATCGCCCCATTTGAGATTGTGCCTGTACTCCATGCCTTGCGGTGCTATTCGTTCCAGTGCATTGGCCAAATCCTCGACAAGACCGGGCTCATACTCCATCGTCGTTATGGCGCCCGTCGACCCGGATACAAAAACGGTGACGATGCCGTCTTTTAGATTGGTTTCGCGCAGCGCTTTGCCGATTTCATCGGTGATGTCGATTATGTCGACATTGCCATTACTCTGAAGGTGGATGGTTTTTGTTATCACGGTCATAATACCATCATTCCATATTCATTCTTATAGTAATATGTATGGAGTATAACTACCATTATACATCTTTCCATCACGGAAGTATCCTCTTACCGCGAAGGACCGCCAATCTTTCAAAGAAGTGCTTTTCGCTCAAGACTTCATCTACCGTAAAACCAAGTGACTCCATCTTCTCCCTGACCTGCAAAATTCCGGTCAGCGAAGATATCAATAATAGGATTCTGCCCCTCTCTTTTAGATATTCGTCAACCTGACTCAAAAATCTATTGATGACTGTTCGCCCGTCCCTTCCGCCATCCCATGCGCACCCAATCCAGCCATTGACCTTTTCGTCTTTAGAAGTGGGTAGATATGGTGGGTTGAAAATTATCAGGTCGAACTTTCCACCGATCCCGCCGAACATATCGGTTCTGATGACTTCCACGCCGTTCAACCTTGCAGATTTTACAGCATGTGGACTGATATCAGTGGCAACCACTTTTGCACGGTCCATCAGGCACATGGAAACGATGCCCGAACCAGTTCCGATTTCCAGAACGTAATCTGATTCTCGTACTTCGTCCAGCGCTGCCCGTACCATCAAAAATGAGTCCTCGGCGGGCTCATATACGTCAGGCAGTGATATCTTCCTTTTCTTCCCCATACGATATCGCCTCATAAATCATATTGGACAGGGTTGCGAGTTCTTCGGGAGATAGCTCTCCTGGTCGCTTGCACATCATATTTCTGGGCAATATATTGACGACTTCCCTGGCATCACAGTGCAATCCGTTGACAGTTCTGGATTTTGTCTGCAACATATTGATGATCGCGTTCTTCATCTGTTTTCTTCGTTGCGTAAATACGGCAGTCACGAAATCGAAGAAGAAGTCCTTATTCAACACGTTCAACGTGGGCGGTCGTGGAATAATCTTCACTATGGCGGATTTTACTTCTGGTCGTGGGTGGAATGCGGTTTTAGGTACGTTCTCCAGTATCTCTACATCTGCGAAATACTGAACGCATATTGAAAGCCTGCTGTAGTCCCTGGTGGTGTGAGTTGCAACCATTCGTTTGGCAAACTCATATTGGTACATTAAGATGCCAAGCTGGAAATCATACCTTAGAAGCTTGAATGTAATATTGGACGAAATAGAATACGGCAGATTGGAAACGACCTTGTCAAATTCGGGAAAGTTCACTTTCAGCGCATCACCGTGGATGATATCGACATTGGGGAGTTTAAGGTCACTTATCACTGCTGCCAAACGGCCACTTGATTCGATGGCAATCACCTTAGCTGCTTTTGCCGCAAGTGCTTTTGTTAGATTGCCATTACCAGCGCCGATTTCAAGCACTACGTCATCGCAGATATCTGCATAATCGGTTATGCGCCCGATGACTCGTGGGTCTATCAAAAAATGTTGATCATATGACCCTCCAATCCCAAATCGTTCGATGCCAGCTTTTAGCATCTATCTCACAAAGATCCGATATTTTATATGATCGCCCCGTAGCTCTTCCACTATCCTCTGAACGATAAGCTTCTCTGGATGGTATAATCCCTTAACCCTTTCTCTGAGGTCTTTAAAGCTAGTGAACTTACCATTCTTCCGCTCATCGAGGAGTGTCCACATCAACTTTTTACCGATACCGGTGAGCAACTCCAATTGATGTAATCGAGTCGTCAGGGGTTGGGCTTCGTTAAAGAAATTGACAAACCGTTCCTCATCATCGATCACCCTCTTTTCAAGGACGTAGGGGAGCTCAATTCTCGCGCCATTCGTGAGTTCATCATAGTTAAGCCTCCTCTTGACATGGTCTATTTCTTTCCTGTCACCCTCGCCAACATAAACTCGTTCTTGAGCCTGCGGCACCACGCCTTCTTTGGGAATCAATTCCAACAGTATAAAATGATCCTCCCCCATGCTATGTACTATTGGTTTCTTTTGGTATATTGGCCGTGGATCGTCTGGATGGCCGTACGGTAAATAATCTAAAACCAGTGCATATTCCTCTTTCTCTTCGTTCGGGGCCATCGATCCAAACCTCCATCAACAATATGCTTACACATATCAATCAAATATCTATGCGTGCTTGCTAACCAAGTTCAGCATCATATCCAGCTCTTCAGCATCAAGCGTATATCGCTCCTTTGCATATATCGATCGCAACTCATCCTTGGTTTTCGGCATTATATCTACAATTTTGATGGCGATCCCGGGCTTCATCTTTTCGAGCTTTGTGAGCTCATCTACCAGCGCCTTAGCAGACTTCTCACTGGTCTTAGCAAATTTCTTCGCATGTTCGATCGCTCGGCGTTGTTCATATCTCAACTCCTTGTCAGCAGTATCGCGTTTTTTCTGAATATTGGTGAGAATGTTCTTCACTTCTGCAAGGGCCAGTAACTTCTCATTTATAATCTCTTTCACGATCATTGAATCACTTCTGCAGTTTAAGATGCTGCGGACATACTACTATCTCTTTCATCATATTTCCATCCCTTACTTTAAGTAAATATGCCCTTCCACGCTGGCCCATAACTTTGGCAGTCCTGCCCTGAAATTTGGGATGTGGCATACCCTTATGAATGCTCGGGTCAATGGAAACATGGACATTCTGTCCTATTGTAAATTCCTGAATTGCCCTACTTATTGGAGAAATGCCCCTCTCCCGTATCGATTTTTTGAGTTTATATCTGGTTTTTCTTCTTTCACCGTGTGATTTCGGCATGTAAATCCTCCCGACTTATTCCTTAATTTCAATGACGTCCAGTTCTACCACCTGCACATCAACTCCGAGCAACTCATAAAGACTTGGTTTTGTCCTCCCAGCATCACTGGAGATCAGTTCTTTGACATACAGTCCGCCCCCGCAATGAACCTGAATCGTTGCTGAGTTATCGCCCATGTCTTCAAGCTCGACAGAGTGCACGGCTCTTTTTCTGATTTTATCTGCTCGTCGATGTGCCACCCTCGTTGGTGTTCTTTGTTTGATGATAGAACCACTTAACTCATCCAATGCAACTTTAAGTTTTTCTCGTGAGATGACATCCTTAAATGTAATTTTAAGCCTATAAACTTTATCCGTGGTATTGGCCTTAATATCTCCCACCACTTCTTTATTGACAAAATTCAAGTCACTCACCTCGACCTTGTCCTTGGCACATTTGTTGATATCGTCCTTTAAATGTACCAGATCGAAGTGTCGACGTAATGGGCGCTTAACCTCCAGTACGAATGGCCTCCCCTTACCAAGCATGAGGGCATCTATGTCCTCGCGTCCAGCCCCATGAAATACCATGTCGATGCCGCCGCTGATATCGATAACTGGGCCCTTTATCAATTCCTCTACTGACTCATTATACATTTTTCCGATATAATTGCAGTGTTCACAACCCTCTCCGTCACACTCCCTGCACGGCCATTTAGTTTGTGGTATACCTCGAACCAGTTTTTTATACCGCCCGTGAATAAACAGCGAGTTGATATCCAACTCGACCCTCTCCTCCGCTATATCGAGCATGACGACTACCTCTGGTCGTTCAAAATCCACTTCTTTGGCAGTTTCGGCGTAGATCAGTTTTCCCACCTCTCGGTTCAATTCTGACTTGAGCGGCTCTGCATATACTATCCTGGATTCCGCCCACAGAATCTCCTCGTTTTCTGCAAGCAGTCCAGATATTCTGGTGCCGACGAGAAACGTGTCGTACTGATAGTCTGAAAGCTTATCCACTGCTAGCCTGACCCATATATCCAGATTCTCGAATAGTCCATTGCATACCCAACATCTTTTGTCTGCATGCGACTCCAGCATTTTTTGCAGAGAGTCCTCTCCTTCTTTTGACTTCTGGTCGGCAAACATCATTAAGACCTTCTTGATTGCAATGCCTCGTTTCTTATTGGTCAGTCCTGTCGCCAGTTTTGCGAATTGTCGCCCTAAACAATTGTCGCAAATGGCCCCCTGTTCCAATATATTACTTGCCACATCTATTATGCTCATTTCTATCTCCCTGTTGTGCACTACGATAATGCTGTGGTATTGCGTGTAAGAGAGTGGGCCCACTGAAACCCGCATCGCACCTGTCCTGTCTAATGGCGTTTTCTCTTGGCTCGTGAGTTCAAGATGATCCTCAAGATAACTGTTGGATTCTTGAATTCAAGGTTATGAATGTCTCCCCATCTTGGCGGAGATATATCGGGCTTCCTCTTTTTGGTAGAATGGCATCCATACGGCCACATGAACCTAATAGGTCGTTTAAACTGAATTCCAAGGTCATCAATGCCGATGTGACCGACTACGACAAAATCTCTCAAACGACATTGAATGCAACAAGTACTATGAGTTCCCCCATCTGAATCGGCATCACTCTCGCAAGTCTATGGTTTCGGACATCTTTGAACCAGTAGATATTATCGTGATTGGCACCCCTATATCCTGTTCTGCTTTGCGCACGAACATCTTTGCCATATCGCTGAGCTCATCATAATCGGTAACGCCCCTGCAAGTAGGGTCAAGCTTGTCCAGACACGTTAATGCCGCCTGTGTTGCCCCGTTGATCATCGCTGAATATCGCGCCATCTTCCCATCCCATCTACCGATGCGCCTTGGGCGCCCCGTAACCGTACCATATTCGATGATACCGAGCTTCTGCGCTTCTTCCTGGCACATCTCATCATGGAATGGTCCCTGCCCCACTCGCGTCGGAAATGCCTTGAAGACGATTAACACTTCGTCGACCTTAGTTGGACCTATGCCGACGTCCGCAGCGATCTGGGATGCCGATGTATCTTTTGACGTTACATATGGATATGTCCCATAGAATAAGGATATACCGACGCCCTGCGTCCCTTCGATAATTACGTGTTCGCCTTTCTCCAATGCCCTGTTAATCTCCAAAGGTACATCTGTAATATACTCTTTCAACTCCTCCATGTCTTTCACTTGACGCGCACATCGCATGACTCGATCTCTATTTGCCGGACCGCATCCAGTACCCGTCGTACCGATTATGTCTGCCAATCGCGCATTTTCTTTGTCCTCTTGAATGTGCCTTTCTTCGATAATCGTACAGCGTTTGTCGACGCCGATACGGTCCTTTACCTTCAGCTCTGATATCTCATGCTTCAAAACACGCGGGTCGACCAAAACGCCGGCGCCGATCAACAAGCGCGCCTCATCATAGATAAAGCCCGATGGAACCATTCTAACCCCATACTTTTCATCTCCTTTTTCAACAGTATGTCCTGCATTTGGCCCAACTCCGCCCCTCACTATTATGGTCGGCTTATCTCGATGAGCTATATATGCCACGATCTTGCCCTTTCCTTCATCTCCGAAAAATCCACCTATCACGATCATTGTTCCCATATCGTCCTCCTATCATTCAAACCTTTTTTGGGGTGCCCCTTAGTTTATCGCTCTTTCTGATTTAAAGTTTATCGATATATTGAGGGCCTGCCGAGACAACGACTGTAGTAATTCAAGGCTCGCATCCGTCTAACTGGGACATGGTGATACTTTTCGCCTTTAGATATCCTGGCAGCGGCATCAGCCATTGGTGGGGCGCATTCCAAACTCAAGTCAGCTGCCGCCAATGCTACTTTTTCATCTATTCGGGGTATGGTACCACTATCTCCATAAAGTCCTGGGCGATGGATACGTTCTTGAAGATGGTTTTTGCCCCATTCAGTAATGGCGATGGGTCGTCAGAATATCGCGAGCTGATGTGCGTCAGTACGAGCTCTTTACACTGTGCTGCGTCTGCAACAGTCGCCGCTTCTTTTGCCGTGGAATGTTTGGATTCAATCGCCCAGTCCTGCAGATCGTCCGTGAGGGTGCCGTCATGAATCAGCACATCTGCATTCTTTGCCATTTTTATTACCGCATCACATGGCCTGGTATCCCCCGTATAAACGATTTTTCTGCCCGGCCTCGGTTTACCTACCACTTGCTCTGGCCTGATTTCATTTCCCGCTACGAACACGGATTGTCCAGAATGCAGTTTTGAGAACAATGGCCCAGGTGGGACACCCAGTTCAATTGCCTTCTCGCGATTGAACCTACCCAACAAAGGATTTTCTTCTAGCACATAGCCAATACATGGGATACCGTGTTCGGTCTTGACGGCATGGATTGTATACTCTGGGCGCTCGATTTTATCGCCTGGCTTGATCTCATGGTCCTTGACGGGAAAACTCAACTTATAATAGCCAAGGGAGGTCAGCATCTTGACAAATTGATGCGTCCAGGCAGGACCGTAGATGTGCAGTGGCTCGGTCCGCCCTTGGAATGACATGGTCTGGATGAGCCCAGGGATACCCAGAAAGTGATCTCCATGATAATGTGTTATGAAAATAGAAGTGAGATTTACCATCCCCGTCTTTGCCTTCATCATCTGCCGCTGCGTCCCCTCGCCACAGTCAAATAGCAGTAATTCCCCTTTTCTATTGACCATAATTGCGGATGGACTTCGACCGGTCGTTGGCATGGTCCCACCAGTGCCGAGGAAGGTTATTTTGAGCATGATATCATCTTTTTTTCAATACGATTATATGGCGTGTTAAACTCTTGTGAACTCGTTGCTGATGACATTCGATGGCTTTAAAGCCGACATCCTCGCCGATTGTCCCCATGGGAATTTGTGACACGATAACCGCATTCTTTCCAGGTTTGAGTACGCGATACATCTCCTTTAATGATTTAACATATAAATCTTGCAGTGATTGTGCCATGTACAAAGTCGATCGTCCATATGGGATATCCGTCACGATTGCGTCAACGGAGCCATCTGCCAGCCCGATATTGCGCGCATCTCCAATTATCAGCTCTCTCGCCATATCATACTGCTGGAAATTGATCGCAGTACCGTGCACCATCTTGTGCTGTACATCCATACCGAGGCAATTGATCCCCATCAACCCAGCTTCGATCAGTATACCCCCTGTCCCACAGAACGGGTCCAGCAGGAGTTCTCCTGGACGGACAGAGGAGATATTGACGATGGTGCGCGCAACTCTAGAGGTAATAACGCCTGGATGGAAGAATGGTTTTAGATGTGGTCGACGGAATTCATATTGATGTCTGTCTATCGAAAACAACAACCGACCAAATATGCATTTATCGCCAGTAATTACAAGACGAAAAACGATATCGGGGTGTTCTAAATTCACCTTGTATCCCCGTTTATAGATGATGGCGCCGATCTCCTTCTCCAATGTTGAAGTCTCGAAGGTACTATTCTTGATGATCTTTGCCCTGACGCAAAAAGTTTCCTCGTCACCGAGTGGTAAATCCGATGCGCTTACCATGGCCAGGATCAGTTCCATATCTCGCAGTTCTCTGAACTGCGACACTTGACACTGTTGAAATTCCGAAGGAATTACAACTCCGTCAGAGGTCACAGATGAAACATCTGTGAGTCCCGAAGACACTCTCTCAAGAGGTGTCTTCTTAAGAAAACCTTCTTCAGAAGGTTTTCGGTCTAAATCTGTTGATTTAGTCGGTGTCCCATCTGGCGCAATGTCAATAACTTCC
>CAYPOB010000014.1:0-18568 GCA_964412405.1 uncultured Methanocellales archaeon
CCAACTTTTCTGCAACTGCTCCTGTTGTTCCTGAACCAGCGAAGAAGTCTGCGACAATTGAACCTTCATTTGAAGCTAATTTAATAATTCTATCCATAAACCTTTGTGGTTTTTGTGTTGCATAGTCTAAATTCTCTTTTGCCTGTCCCTGAACTGGAGCAATATCCATCCAAATATCTTGAAGAGGTATTCCTTTTGCTTCATCCAGAAACATTTTTTTCCTAGGAACATTACCTGGTTTAGTTTGATAAATTTTCCCTTCCTCCAGTAATTTATTCATATTTTCTTTAGTATATTGCCAGAATCTTTTAATTCCTAAAAACTCATAATAAGGATTTCCTTTAGCTGCACCTCCTGGAGCAGTCAAAGATACTGATTGAAATTTTCGCCCAGTTTTTTCATCTACATATCTAAAATGTTTTTCCATATATTCTTTAGAGTAAGGTGTATAAATTAAATTTAGTATATATTTTTCAGATTTTGAATAAGATAAAATCACATCATGTAATCTTCCTAGGTGTTTTGCACCCTGGCCAACATCCCCATGGGCAAAAGTTCTTCTCCATACAATTTCATTATGAAAATTATCTTTTCCAAAAATTTCATCCAAAATAACTTTAACATAATGTCCAACATGCCAATCAATATGGACATAAATACTTCCTTGTTCTGAAAGCAATTCTCTCATTAAAATTAATCTTGGAATCATCATTTCCAAATAAGAAACTGTACCATTCTTCCAGGTATCAGAATAAGCATGTTGTTCTATAACTGTTGGTTTTGATTCTATATCTGTTCCCGGAAGATGAATTTTTGTCCTGTAATCTGCTTTGCTATCAAACGGGGGGTCAATGTAAATTAAATCAATTTTTCCTCGCATTGAGGGCATTCCTGTTTGAACATCTCCTGCTAAAAGTGCTTGCAAGGCCAAAAGATTATCTCCATAAACTAATCGATTAAACCAATCTTTTTTTACATCGTCTTTAACTGCCTGTCCTGTAAATAGGTTAAGTCCTCCTTTTGCTTTTGTTGGAAGAACCAATTCATTAGTTTGTAAAGTAATCTTATTTTTTCTAGAAAGATTACCTAAAATTCTTTCAGCTTGCTTTTTGCCCCTCTCAATAATTTTAGGCAATTCTGTGATTAGTGATTTTGTTTCTGCCATTATGATGGCCCCTCTTTCTTTAATTGTTCTTCCATCATAATCTCAACCTGTCGTGATATTAATAAACCCTTCTTCTTGCAGAACTCTCTGTATCTATCATACACTTCTGAATTAACCCTTAAAGTGATGTTTTTTGATTCCATATTGACTTCCCTCTTAATGCATAAATATCTACAAATGTATATAAATATTACCCTTTTTAAAGTTTTCTCACCCATCAAGGTTGGATAGGCGACACGGTTTTAAGATAAGGGGAGACATTTCAAATAGTTATATATCCTCCTTTTCTTAATGCGGCTGCCGGGATTCAAACTGAAGGGTTACACCCTTTCAAAACCCGTGTCCTACACTCGCTTCGCTCGGTAAGGCCAATACAATCTTTTAAAGAAGGTTTACACCCTTTCAAAACCCGTGTCCTACACTCGCTTCGCTCGGTAAGACCAAGACAATCTTTTAAAGTTGTGTTAAATGATGCTTTGGCAAATCTAAATGCGGCTGCCGGGATTCGAACCCGGGCTTCAAGCTGTTTCCGCAACCCTCAAAAGGGTTGATCGTTTTTTGTGCACCACTTCGGTTGCACTTCGTGGCTTTTCTTCACCTTTCATGAGAGCCATAGTGCTACTGAGCGAAGCGAATGTAGCACATTTTGATCAACCTTTTTTAAAAGGTTGTTGGGAAGCTTGAGTCCTAACCACTAGACTACAGCCGCTGACCTATATAATCACTCCTTCTACTGAAAACGCTTAACACTATTTACGACGAACATCCCATATTAAACTTACAATGATATATACTATACACTATATGCTATTATGTATCCTGCTACTTTCTTGCTCGTGTTTGGGCTCTCTTGTTGATGGCAGGTATGTTTTGGCAATGTATATTTAAAAAAGATGAGAAGTAATAGATGATAACATGGAAAAGGGATTTGAGGAAAATGAACAAGGAACTTGAGAGAATTATAAAAACTCTCAAAAGTTTGGAAGAGCAGATAAGAAATGAGTAATTAAGGCAGTCGTGATAGTATGTTAGGTGATGCTTAGCCTATTCCCCATCCCCCTGGAAAGCACTATTGCATGGTGGAAGCTCACAGTATTTGTTAAAGTAGTTTCTTAAGGCAGTCTTTTCCTCGAGCTTCATATCTTTGCACCCCATAACCCAAAATTGAAGCCGATGTCTGGTAAAATTTTTCCGCCTTCGGAGTTTAGGGAGTGCTTGGTGATACGTTGCAGACCCAGAATGATAGTTTTCCCCTTTATAAAACTCATAAACTCTTACCCTTAACGAACGACCAGTTATAGTTTCGCCATCACCTGACCTGCCGATGTAGATAATTCCGTCGGGATCTTTGCCACCGATACGTGGAATAGCTATAGGTCTCCCCCCAGCATCAATTATACCTATCTAGTATATGCCGTACGACTTCCCCCATTTGTCATAATTGGATTTTAGTTCCAACTCAGCACAATCATGCCATTTAGACCAATCCATTTTTGTTCGCTACTCCGACTGAATTGAATATAACTACTTTATATGCGAATCCCCTCATAAAAAGACTCTTACTAGATTTAAAAGCTAAACTTACCTTACTATATGATCACCGACTTGGTTGGTGGAATTTTACTTTCGGGAGTACTAAAGCACACCAAATCTCATCTGGTTAAGCTATATCATCCTCATTTAACTGTGTATCGTAAACCTTATATAGTTAAACATAAACATAAACATATGGTGATGTTCGTGGCGACAAAGACGATCACGATAACAGAGAAAGCATACAAAACCATAGCTCGGGAGAAACGCAAGGTTGAGAGTTTTTCGGAGCTGATGCTAAGGCTGAGTAAGAGAGGAAAGATAATGGACTGCTTCGGCTCATGGAAGATGTCCGAAGAGGAGGAAAAAGCGTTCACAGAAATTCTACCAAAAGCTTGGAAAAAAGCCGATGAAACGCTGAGAGAGGCAGTAGAATGAAGTGTGTGGATACGGATTTTCTCATAGCGGTACTAAAGGGCGATCCAGGGGTAAGGAAAAAGGCAGAGGAATTGGATGGAGAAGGAAGGAACGCCACAACGAGCATGAATGCCTTCGAACTCTATGTCGGCTCTCATGTTCTGAAAAAGAAAAGACATGACCAAAAGGAAGTGAAAAGTTTATTGTCGAGGTTTGATATATTGGGCCTGGATGAGGACGGTGCAGAAAAGGCAGGAGAAATATATGCCCAGCTCCTAAACAAAGGAGAGACGATAGATATCAGAGATTCCATCATAGCCGGGATTGCGCTGAACAATGCGTGCAACCTCGTGACCAGGGACAAACACTTCGAGCGAGTGAAGAGATTATCTGTGGAAAAATGGTGAAATGTTCGCGTTGATGTCTGATATGAGAACGTGCATCAATCGCGTCTTCATTCATAGCATGAAACACACCAAATCCCATCGGATGAATGACAAAATCCTACTGGTATTTTCTGATGATATCATCAAACGCATCGATTACGACCTTCAGCTCGCTGCGGGGCAAACCAAACGTGCTCAACTTGAAAAATTTGGTCAATCCTGGTTTGATGCCGTGAATATTGCGTTCTTTTAACTCTTTATAAAGGAAGTATCTGCCGTCCTTTGCCCTCTGTGATATCTCGTAAAGATTCTGCGCCTCAAAGAACATCAAATCGTGCCTATGTGGTCTATCCCCCAGCTGCCTGAGTCCGAGGTTTTCCAGTTGGGAGGAGAACCACTGAGCTTTGCGCACCTCTTCGTTCCAATGTTTCACGCGCTCCACAACGCTCGGAAAAGATGCCATCATGGTCATGATGGTCGCGCCCCTGGCAGTGCAGCCGAGCAGTTCAATCTCTTTATTCTTGAAAAGTTTTGACTTCTTGAGAACCGTGTCCTTGTGCTCCCCCGTCATACCGAGCACGCCTATGGGGCCGGAGGATGCCATTGATTTGTGACCACTGCCAACGATGAAGTTCGCCCCAATGTCATTAGCACTTACTGGCATTCTTCCGACGGCGTATGCCCCGTTCAATAAAAGGGGAGTTCCATATTCATGGCAGATGCTTGCAACGCGCTTCGCATCCACGATGTTACCATAATTGCCGTCTGGATATGTAAGCAAAGCCAGTGCCGGCAACTTACCCGTCTCTTTTTTGACATCTTCGATTGCCTTTGCATAGTCATCTGGGGTTATTTTATAATATGGGTAATCGGAGTTGGGAACCGTCTTGATGTTCATCCCAGCTCGTTCTGCGGCGACGAGCGAAGTATAATGGGCATTCTCATCGAGCACGATTGTGTCGCCTTTGTCTGCCAGCGCGTGCATGATCGCGAACTTTGCTTCTCTAGCGCCATTGGTAACACGTGCATGCTCTACACCTAAAAACTCTGGTAATGCCCTGTGAATAAAATCATATATCGGAGGGGTCTTGATCTGGTCCAGTGCACCAGTACAGAAATCACAGACGGAGTAGCCGTCCCCCCACTCGAGGAGCGCATCCCTTGCCTCGGGCGTGAGTATACCACCTCTCTGAAGCGGGTCGATGTTGATCATCTTTCTCGTATCCCGCTTTACGTCTCGAAACTTCTGCATGTTGGACAATCTAAATACCTACCCCATACATGGAGACACACCATATTTAAACTTTGGATATCCCTGCTCCCTTTGAGAATATCCTGCTGGCAATCAGATGTGCAACCCTCAGTGGCTCAGGAACTCGGCTGCGTATTGAGGTGAGCTGCACAAGTTCGGCGGCACTCGAAATATCGATTCCACAACATTGGACGAAAACGGACCCATACGAAGTTGTGATTTCGCGAATATCCCCTGCATTTTGAACTAAATTCCATCTTTCTTCAGATCGGTCCAGGTTCGTGAGCGCTTCTTTTACCTTTTTAAGATTTGGCAGCGACTGCATAACCGCGATAATCGGCAGTCCTGTCTGTCTGTGCAATGCGTTGATATCTACGATATTAAAACCAGCATATGTGATGCCGTCCAGCATGATCACCCGTATCTGCTCATAGCGGTTGGTGCTCTTTGCCAATTCGACCATTTTTTCCGTGACGTCAAAACCATCCCGTTCGATCTCCGAGCGAACCGCATCATCCAACCAGTCAGCGCCCCTGAAAACAGCTCCAATTAACACCACGTTAGCAGATACGATCGGTCCATCATCGATGGCAAGTATTCGAATCTCGGGTTTGATGTGCATGATATATCGTTGGTATTTGTTACATTAAAGGGTGTGCTCACCTATTAGGGGGACATTAAATAATAGGGCCGTTTTAAGAATGACCCTTGATAAATTCCTCATGTACTGACAATACTGACAATGAAGGGACATCGGTCCATCAAATGGATTTAGGTGACTTTACGTGTGCCTTATTCTTAAACTTTCTCTTAAATGAGTCGCATTGCTTGCCCAATAGGGTTGCCGCATCATTTAATGCTATAATTGGGTCTACGTCCTTCGTTCGTATATACAATACTGGGTCGCTGACACCTAGATGCTTGATGTCATAGGAGGCTATTTTTACCCGTTCGTCCTGAAGAAGTATCGATCTTAACGCATTTAAGAGCGTGTGGTCCTCTCCCTTAATTTCCAGCCTGACACCGTCGTCGGTTTTCTCAAAAATATTTATATCCATTTTAATCCCAAAACCTAAATCACGCCGGTTCCATAGCCTTCCGCAATCTTCCGGGTTTCGATATGTTCGCATTCTGGACACTTAAGTGTGTCGTCCTCTCTTTTAAACATGATTCTGCACCTTGGACAAATGGCTTTTATGACCCCTAGCTCCTTGCCATCGGTACTGAGTCTCAACGTCTTGACATCGATGACCTTCCCTAATACGATGTCCATGAAACCAAACTCATGACTTAAATCCTTTACGTATGCATTTTTTATATTCGAGATATGGATCGCGCCACGGTATGAGGTGGCTAGTTCTCGGTCCTCCTGCCCTTTTATGCGCGCAATATCCACGAGGACAACTGAACTCTTGAGATCTGAGACCCTCCCTATGATGACATCTCCCTCCTTGGGAACGGCTGGGGTGTCCGTCCGAGGTATTACAGATGCACTCATCTTCTTTGTATCGATCTCGATAACCCCGATGTTCGCCGCATAAATATTGCCCGCCCTCTCATAGGTTCCAACATCATTTAGAAATTCTTCAGAGGTTCCGATAAAATCTCCCGGTATGACAAAAGCACTTTTTGTTTTTTGCATTTTTTTTATCTCCCTTTCGATATCTAAACTATTCGTTCATCCCTATAATCTTTTCTGGTAAGACATCATGAAACTCGTCGAATTGGATTTCGTCCCAGCCACGGTCGCCCAAAACGATCTCAAATTCTATGGGCGTTAGCATCGGTATCTTAAAGAGCGCAGCGTCATCGATGGCTATGCGCGGACACCCTGTATTGACGAACGCATCAGCTTTAAAGGCGTTTAGGCGTCCGGGGGTTATCTCGTCCATCAAAATCAGGTATGCGACAATGCCTTTTTTTCTGGCTTTCTTCCATAATTTATCTGCCAAATCCGCCCTCATCTGACCGTCCTTAGTGCAAATTATGATGCCAAGTGTCTCTGCATCCAGTGCCCTTGCGATAGCTGCGTGTCGCTGTCGAAGGATCGGTTCAGGATTGATCTCTCTTACTTCATTTGACGTCGGGTCTGCTATGATGACGCGTTTAGAGGTGGCAAGAGTGACGCCCAGTGGATGGAAGTTGCCGCTGCCAATATAGATAAATTCGTCTACATCCACTCGCGCTGCAGAAAAATTGCATCCGAGTATCTGCCCTTTATATTTCAATCGCGAATCGCCACTTCCGATGATGCACGTCTTTCCATACCGTGATAGAATATCATGCGCCTCTTTCAGTTGGTGAATGTGTTGAACCGTGGTGATCAGTCCAATCGTATCCCCCTCGAGAATTTTTACGGCCCGTTCCAGTACTGGGCGTATATCAGCATTTGACCGAGTTTCGATGAAGATGACATCGGCAGGGTGGCGTCCTGGTGCATGTTGAAGTTCCGAAGGAACTACAACTCCACCAGATCTCCGATCACCTGAAACTCCATAGGAGTTACAGGTCCACCACTTCTTTGAAGTGGTGCATGGTGCATGCCCGAAATGGAACATCAAATCGACGTGTTTGCGCAGCTGTTCATCTATATCACATGCACCATAGCAAGGGTTTCCAGAAATATAAACAACTACGCCCGTGCACTCCTCGATCTTCCTGGCTATTTCAGGTCCAAGACGTTTGAGCCCTTCTGGAAGTTGTAATCCAATTTTTTTGGCGCCCCTTTTTTCTATAGTATCTATGATGCGAGCCATCTCAAAGTCAAAATTAGCGCTCAGTTGAAACCCCCCTGAGTTTCGGCACCTGCACTATCTTTGATGATGACCTTATCCTCAGAAACGTCGACATCGATCAATGCCCTGGGAATATGGTCCATTTTTTTAATTTCCGCGATGCCATCCCCTCTACTGAAGACGACGACGATGTCCTTTATCTCTGCGCCTGCGATTTCAAGGGCTTTGATAGTCGCTTTCATCGTGCCCCCTGTACTTATGACATCATCGATGATGATTACTCGATCCCCTTTATTAACGCCATTTAGATACAGCTTGTCCCTGGAGTAGCCTGTGACCTGATGCACGGCGATTTCGCCTGGCACCCCGTATTCCCTTTTTCGGATGATTACCAAGGGGATGTTGGTAAGCAATGAAAGAGCAGTTCCAATGTGGATTCCCATAGCCTCTATTGTAATAATTTTATCCACGTCCGTATCCGCAGTCTTGGCGATATGTGCCGCTACCTCACGAATAAGTTCTGGTTTCAACTCAGGTATGCCATCGGTTATCGGATGAATGAAGTAACTATAATCTCCGCGCTTAACGATTGGCACGTCGCTTAATGACTTTTTTAATATGTTTAGCAGTTAACTCACCAGCCCTCGGTTCTTCTCCACTTTATCCATCACATCACCCAGGTCAGCAAGAAACATCTTCAGGGTCTCCTCAGTCATATGGGGCATCATCACCAACCTCAGCCCTTTGGGTTTAAACGTAGTGGATACGTACCAATTTCGCTCTTTGAGCATGGGGATAACATTATCCACAAATGGTATTCGGAGCACGACTACATTGGTAACTGGCTTGATGAACGTCTCGATTTTAAATTTTTCTGCCCATTTCTCGACCATTGAGGTCAGATTCATGCAGTGTTTTACAATTCGCCGATATCCTCCGTACCCAAGATGCTTGAATATCGCATATGTAGCCGCTATAGAGGCGCCCGTTCTAGTACCAGTGAGCGAGTACTGCTTTTTGGATACGAGGTATGGTGTCGATGTTACAAGCTTTTCCATATGCGATTCGTATCTGAAGAGCAATCCGCTAGATGGTATAGTTCCAGCTCCCATCTTGTGTGGGTCCACCATAATAGAAGATACTCCCTCGACACCAAAGTCAAACGGATATTTTTTGTCCAGAAACGGAATTACCAGACCGCCAAATGCTGCATCCACGTGCAAATATACATTGCTGGACAGTGCAATCTCTGCCAGTTCGTCGATGGGGTCTATCTGCCCAAATTCGGTCGTACCTGCTATCCCGACAAGAGCCACGGTGCCCTCATCAATCAAATCTTCCACAGATGCTGGGCACACCCTATAATGTTCATCTAGCGCCGCCTTTTTAAGTTCCAACCCGAGCACATCAGCTGCTTTATCGAACGAAAAGTGCGCGGATTCCGGAACGATTATGTTCGGATTGGATGTCCGCCTGAGATTTCTCGCCACTCTAAGCGCCTGAATATTTGATTCGGTGCCTCCTGTCGTGATGTACCCCGAGGCACGCGGTTCGCCCAGTAATTTGCCGAGCATGCCTATGACATTGTTTTCTATTTTCTTGGTACCAGGAAATAAATAGGGGTCGCCAAGGTTCGTTTCTATGTACTGCATGTGCACCTTGACTGCCAGTGGATGCGGTCTTGTACACATTGAGCCAAATACGCGGTCGATCGGTATGTCCCTTTTGCTGTGCTCCTTCAACAATTGCAGTACTGTTCTCTCCTCAACTTCTTCCTCGTCCATCGCTAAGAACACCCCCCTATAAAGACTTCCTTGCTGCTTCGAGAAGTATCCGTTTCTCTGTTCTGGCGACCGTTTCCCTGACCGATTCGACTGCATCAATATTGGCAGAGATGCTTGTAATGCCCAGTTCTACCAATTTTCGCGCCATCTCAGGAGATGAGCCTGCCTGCCCGCATATAGAGGACTTAACGCCTGCCTTGTTGCATTCCAGGATTACGTGCTCGATCAGCTTCAGAACTGCTGGATGTCGTTCATCGTACAGATACGCTACATTCTCGTTATTTCTGTCAACCGCAAGCGTATATTGCGTCAGGTCGTTGGTGCCAAACGAGACGAAGTCAAGTCCCTCTTCTATAAACTGATCGATGATCAAAGCGGATGCAGGAGTCTCGACCATTATGCCAAGTTCGATCTTGTCAAGATTCAATCCGACTTCGATCATGATCTCCTTTGCCCTGCGTAATTCCATCGGATGCTGAACCAGTGGGAGCATTATCCCGACGTTGTGGTATCCCAGTTCATATAACTTCCTGAACGCTTGTAGCTCAAGTTTGAAATGTTCGACGTCGCCTATATCCCGACGAATACCGCGCCACCCCAACATCGGATTGTGCTCCTTGGGCTCATCCTCTCCGCCCTGCATGCTCCTGAATTCGTCAGTCGGTGCATCAAGCGTCCTGACCCATACGGGTTTGGGATAAAATGCATCGGCGACCGTTTGTATTCCCCTTACTAGCTGGGCAACATACTCCTCTGATTTGCCCTCTTTGATATACAATTGTGGATGCTTATTTAGCCCAAGGATCATATGTTCGATTCGTAATAATCCTACGCCATCTGCACCAGTTGCCGATGCTCTTTGTGCTGCTTCTAAGATGGATATGTTTACCTTTACCTCGGTTACTGTAACTTGTTTTGTCGTTACCAGGGGGGCAGTGGCTACTTGTTCGTCCTGCACGGTTCGATCAAACTTTCCTTCATATACGTGCCCCTTATCACCGTCTATCGTTACGACCATCTCATCTTTCAACACGTTCGTGCTTTCCTTGGTTCCAACAACGGCAGGCGTGCCGAGTTCACGCGATACGATAGCAGCATGACATGTTAGTCCTCCCTCATCGGTGATGATGCCTGCTACCCTCTCCATGGCAGGAACCATGTCCGGCGTGGTCATGGGAGTGACCAAAATATCGCCTTCATTCACCTTGTCCAGCTCATCGAGTTTCGTCACGACCTTGACCTTCCCAGATGCAATACCCGGTGATGCGCCAAGTCCCTCCAACAGCACCTCTTCAATGGTCACCTCATCAATGGTCTTTTCTGGCCCCTCCTTCTTCTGAATCGTCGTTACCGGCCTGGATTGCAGCATATAAATTTTATCATCTTTTATGGCCCATTCGACATCCTGTGGGCAATCATAATGTGCTTCTACAAGTTCCCCGAGTTCATTTAACTTCATCACTTCGTCATCTCTCAGCACCGCTTTGCCCGCCATATCTGCGGTAACTTGTGTCTTGATGGTCTTTCCAGTCATAGGGTCTCTGATATGCATTATTTTCTTACTTCCAATATCGCGTTGTACGATCCCTCTGGTTCTCCGATCTACCACATAGCTGTCCGGCGACACGGACCCTGCCACCACGGTTTCGCCCAGACCCCAGTTGGCTTCGATGACCGTCAGCGGCTCACCCGACACCGGATGTGATGTGAACATAACACCCGCCCTATCTGCATCGACCATTGTCTGCACAACCACGGAGATGTTTACCTGCTCATGTTTAAATCCCTGCTTTACCCGATAGAATATCGCCCTTGCACCATACAGGGATGCCCAGCACCACTTCACCATATTAACAATGGCTTCACCGCCCCTAATATTTAAGAATGAGTCCTGCTGGCCGGCAAAGGATGCGTCGGGCAGGTCTTCCGCCGTTGCACTGGACCTTACTGCGGCGAAAACCTCTCCGCCCTCTCTTTTGCACAATTCATCATACGCGGCAAGAATTGCCTTCTCGATTTTTTGGGGCATCTTGGTCTCGAGTATCAAGTTTTTGGCTGTCTTTTCCGCCTTTTTCAATTCTTCTGAATTGTCCACATCTACTTTTAGCGATTCAAATATCTTGTCGGCGATTTTGGTGTCGTCTATGAATTGTCTGAATGCCTGCGCAGTCACCGCGAAACCTCTCGGCACAGGTAATTCCTCTTTTATCATTTCCCCTAAACTCGCCCCTTTACCACCCACAACCGCTATATCCTTCGAGCCTATTTCTTCTAACCATACTATTATCATGTTTAAACCTCCTCACGACCGAGAGTTTTCGATTCGAGTGCAATACTTGATATCATATCGACTTTCTCGGGTTGGATCCCAAATTCCCTTGCAATTCGCTTGAGAAGTGGAAATTCAATTCCATGACCATGTGCCCTGGATGCCCGTATCGCCTCTATCATAGTCAGAACACCAGTCAAACTTTGAACGAAATGAACGGTCGGATTCGTCACGCCCCTCTCGATGCGAGATATGGTCTCACGACGCAAGTTTAATAAATTGGCTACCTGTCTCTGAGCCATTCCATATTTTTTTCGGTACGTCTGAATTGTGATTCCAACTTCCGACGATATCACGATGGTGCCTGCAATGTGTTGCGCAAACTTGACCAACCAGTTGGGTGTGTACATGATTCTCCCCATTATGTCGCATACCACGTAACATAAATTCTGCCAAGGCCAATAAGAAGTAGAAACTATTTAAGTTTTTTGATTGTTGTGACATATTATGTCACATCATAATATCCAAATTTAATAGATGGTAAGTATGACGGGGGTGCAACATTATGCGTTCCGAACGAAAAGATAAAAAGGTAGTAATTCAATGACTATTTGGAGATTAAATTGAAAGTTCTCATCACCGACTCCCTCTCTAAAGACGGGACTGAATTACTGAAAAAGGAAGTAGACGTGGATGTGGCAACCGACCTCTCCGAGAAGGAGCTTATTGTGCGCATCAAAGACTATGATGCGCTTGTCGTCAGGAGCGGGACACGGGTAACCCGAGACGTCATAAACGCTGGACGGAGGTTAAAAGTCATCGGACGCGCAGGAGTGGGCGTGGATAACATCGATGTGGAGGCTGCTACCGAACGCGGCATCATCGTCCTAAACGCCCCAGAAGGAAATACGGTATCGGCAGCAGAACACGCCATTGCGATGATGATGTCTCTCTCCAAGAATATCCCCCCCGCCAATGAATCCGTAAAGAGAGGAGAATGGACCAGAGGCAAGTTCATAGGAGTGGAGGTTCGGAATAAGGTCCTCGGAATTGTAGGACTTGGGCGTGTCGGTGCTGAGGTCGCAAAAATCGCGCATGGACTTGATATGCATATTTTGGCGTATGATCCGTTTATATCTGTAGAGAGGGCTGAGGAACTGGGAGTTCAACTCGCTAAAATGGGCGATATCATCAGCAAAGCGGATTTCATAACGATTCACGCGCCTCTGACCAGAGAGAGTCGTCATTTAATCGGTAAAAAAGAATTGAAGCAGATGAAGGACAGTGTCAGAATCATAAACTGCGCCAGAGGCGGCATAATCGATGAGAAGGCATTATATGATGCGATTAAAAGCGGGAAAGTTGCTGGTGCAGCGCTGGATGTATTCGAGCAGGAGCCCCCCAGAGATACCCCCCTATTAGAACTGGACAATGTCATCATGACGCCACATTTGGGGGCTTCAACGCGAGAGGCACAGATCAACGTTGCGGTCAGCGTTGCAGAGAACGTGATGGGCGCGTTGAAGGGAGAACTAGTTAGGAATGCAGTTAATATGCCAGCCATCAAGCCAAGTGTCCTCGCCCTCATTAAACCCTATTTGACGTTGGCAGAAAAACTTGGACGCCTGTCCGTCCAACTGATTGATGGTCGCATAAATACCGTAGAGGCCATGTACAGCGGAGAGGTTGCAGAACGCGACACCGGCCTGCTCACGACCACGATACTGAAGGGCATACTCGACCCCATACTTTCTGAACCGGTAAACTTCGTTAACGCACCCGTTATTGCCAAAAACAGAGGGATAAGGGTTATAGAACGCAAGGTCGGAACAAGTGAAGACTTCACAGGATTGATCACGATCGTGGTTAGAACTGCAGACGAAGAAAAAAGCGTTGCAGGAGCATTATTTGGGAAGAATGACGCCAGAATCGTGCGGATAGATAATTACCGCATAGATGCGCTGCCATCAGGATATATGTTAATATCCAGACATATCGATAAACCCGGCATTATCGGACGTGTCGGGATGGTGCTGGGCAAAAACAACATCAACATAGCCGGGATGCAGGTGGGGCGTGAATCGATCGGTGGTGAAGCGGTGATGGTGTTAAACATCGATGGCCCAGTCTCAGATAAGATACTAAAGCAAATCGAGGCAGTGGACGGTATCCAAAATATTAAACTTGTCGCGCTCTGATAGTGGTTTTAGATGTCCCAGCCGGGATTTGAACCCGGGTCTTAGGCTCCGCAAGCCTAAAGGATATCCGCTACCCTACTGGGACTTATTATATTTTTCTTTATACAACTTTATTGATTTCTCAATCGACCTCTTTGCCTCTTCTGCGCCTTTCCATCCCTCAATTTTTATTTTTTTCCCTTCGAGCTCTTTATACACTTGGAAGAAGTGCGCTATTTCCCTTAATCTCTGGTGCGGCATATCCTCCATGTCTCTCGCATCTCCAAATCTTGGATCATATTTTGGCACGCAGAGTATCTTGTCATCTTGCTTGCCCGTATCTATGAGCCTCAGCATGGCTATAGGCCTGCATTCTATTAATATCCCTGGATGCGTTGGATTTGTCACAAGCACCAGTGCATCAAGCGCGTCTCCGTCCTCTGCTAATGTCTGTGGCATTATCCCATAGTCTCCCGGATAATGGAAGGGCGAGAATAACACCCTATCCAGCTTGAATATGTTGCGCTCCTTGTCATATTCGTATTTGTTCTGTGAGCCCTTTGGTATCTCCACTATCACGTTAATTATGTGTGGTGGTTTTTCTCCGGGCCCTATATCATGCCATATATTCCCCATTTCACTTCACTCTCTTAAGCTTCCCTTATAATCCTTGCGATGTTATCGCCCACATCTAAAGTACTGGATGACCCACCCATGTCACGTGTCTTTACCTTTCCTTCTTTGATGTTTCGTTCTATGGCATTCACCACCGTTTCCGCTGCCCCCTTCTCGCCCAAACGTTCCAATAGCATGGAGCCTGCCCATATCGTCGCGATGGGATTTGCCATGTTCATTCCCTTGTACTTCGGAGCTGAGCCATGAATTGGCTCGAACATGCTTGTTCCTTCTGGATTGATGTTTCCGCCCGGTGCAAATCCAAGACCGCCCTGGATCATGGCTCCCAAATCGGTGATGATATCCCCAAACATATTGGGCGCAACCACTATATCAAACCACTCTGGGTTCTTGACGAACCACATCGTTATGGCATCTACGTAGTTGAAGTCGGTTTTAACATCGATGTAATCTGCTGCGACTTCCTCAAATATTCGCCTCCAGAGCCCATATATATCTGTCAGCACGTTTGCCTTGTCCACAGAAGAAAGATGCCCTCTACTAGTCTGAGCAAGTTCAAATGCATATCGAATCACGCGTTCGGTGCCTTCCCTGCTAATCATGCCGATCTGGTATGCGATCTCGTCGCTGTCTGAATCGATGTCAAGGTCAAATTTGACCTTGTATAATTTCCGGATGACGCCCAATTCATGGATAGATGCTCTTTTTTTCGTGGAACCCCCGATTCCAATATAGAAATCCTCGGTGTTCTCCCTCACGACTGTGAAGTCTATGTCCTTTGGCCCCTTATCCTTCAGGGGCGTCCAGACGCCCTCCAATAATTTTACGGGACGGAGATTGATGTACTGGTCGAAGTAGAATCGCATTGCCAGCAGAATTCCCTTTTCCAGTACACCCGGCTTTACTCTATCATCTCCCACTGCGCCCAGATATATCGCCTTGTACTGCCCCAGTTCGCGCAAAGCATCCTCTGATATCAACTCACCGGTCGCCAGATAATGATCAGCTCCATGCGGATAATCGATCCACTCCAGATCAAAACCGTGTACCTCGGCAGCTGCCTCGAGGACTTTTTTGCCCTGAGCAATGACCTCGGGACCGATTCCATCGCCCGCTATAACTGGAATTTTGTGTAAGGTCATCTGGTTTTTTTCTCCTTGAGCTGTAATTATTTATACTATTCAGCATTTAACACTGCTCGCGTATATCCAACCAATCCGCCGCAGCCGATAATCTTTCTAACGAAATCTGGCATTGGCGTAGCTTGGTATGTCTCGCCTGTCGTTTTGTTATTGATATTGCCCTTCTCGAAATCCACCTCAAGTGCGTCGCCCACTTTAATGCGCTCTGTTTCAGCGCACTCAAGGAGGTGCAATCCCGTATTTATGGCGTTCCTGAAGAATATGCCGGCAAATGATTTCGCGATGACACATTTGATTCCCGCGCCCTTCAATGCCAGTGGTGCATGCTCCCGGGAGGAGCCGCAACCGAAGTTTTTTCCTGCAACGATAATGTCGCCTGGTTTTACTTCACGTGCGAATTTCGGGAGAACACCCTCAAAGAGGTGGTT
Source organism: uncultured Methanocellales archaeon (assembly GCA_964412405.1). GTDB lineage: Archaea > Halobacteriota > UBA148 > UBA148 > JAJOKI01 > JAJOKI01. The sequence continues at coordinate 15,925 of CAYPOB010000014.1, forward strand.
TGCCAGCGCCTTTGGATCGTTTATCGTAAGATACCTGCCAGGGATAATTTCATCTGTGTTGACATCATCGCCAAATTTCCAAACGTTTCCTTGTTTCATACACACGCCTCATATTTCCCTAGGATCAGTTATACGACCTGTAATCGCAGACGCCGCCGCAGTAGCTGGCGAACACAGATATACGAACGCTTCGGCGCTGCCCTGGCGCCCTCTGAAGTTTCGATTTGATGTGGCAAGCCCGACCTCTCCATCCCCAAGAAGCCCAAATGAGCCGCCCATGCACGGGCCGCAACATGGTGCTTCCACAAGCGCGCCAGCCTCTACGAAACATTCGATGAATCCGGCCTCCAGCACCTTTAAATACTCCGTGCGCGATGCCGGTATGATGATCACGCGGACGCCGTCAGCAATATGATGACCGTCGAGAATCTCCGCAACGACTTTCAAATCCTCAAATCGACCATTGGTGCACGAGCCGATGAATATCTGGTCGATTTCCGTGCCCTCGACCTCGCTCACGTTTTTGATGTTGTCCACGTTGTGCGGACAGGCTATCTGCGGCTGAAGGTCCGATACATCATATTCGTGATGCTGTGTGTAGCTGGCATCTTCGTCGCCGTGCCAATGCGAATCTAGTTTAAAGTCGGGAATGCACTGCTTCAGATATTCTTCGGCCTCTCTATCGGGCTCGACGATACCTGCCATTCCGCCCATCTCGATCGCCATGTTGGACATCGTCATCCGCTCGGAGATGCTCATGTTCCTCACCGTTGATCCAACATACTCGCAGGCAGAATACGCCGCCCCATCTACACCCACGTCGCCGATTATGTGCAATATCACGTCTTTTGAGCACACTCTGTCAGGCAGTTTGCCTTCAATCTCAAACCGCATGGACTGCGGAACCTTAAACCATAATTTTCCAGTAGCCAGAGTAGACGCCATATCCGTGGAGCCGACGCCCGTAGAGAATGCACCGAGTGCGCCGTACGTACAGGTGTGCGAATCCGACCCTATTATCAGGTCCCCTGGATTTACATGACCTTTTTCGGGCATTACCTGGTGGCAGACGCCCTCATACACGTCATAATTCAGGATATCCTGCTCCTTCGCAAACTTCCTGAGCATTATATGATTATTGGCCGCATTCAGCGAGTCGGCGGGAACCTGATGGTCAAACAACATCACGATTTTATTGGAGTCCCACACGCGCTTCTCTTTCCGCCCTGCCATGATCTCGTAGAACCCCTGAATGGCAAGCGGCCCCGTAATGTCGTGAATCATGGCGCAATCTATATCGGCAAATACAAATTCGCCAGCTATAACGGGTTTTCCAGATGCTCGAGAGAATATCTTCTCCGCGATAGTTAAGCCGATGGACATGATCGATAAAATAATGGCAGAATACTAAATAAATCAATCGATATGTTGAAATCCTTGCAGGCAGATGATGAGAACATGAAGGAGATTATAGAAACCCATGAACAAATAGAAGTTGACTCATCAGAGGAATTTAAAAAGAAGGTGGAGGAGAAGGTCAAAATAATGGGCGGCCTGTGCGACGAAAAGACTGCTGCCATGCTCGTAGAAAATGACCTGGGTGCAGAGATACAGAAGCCCAAGGCAGAGGCTGTAAAGATCGATGATATCTCGTTAGAGAAAAAGGACGTGTCCTTTGTTGGCAAGGTTGTGGGTGTGGATGAGGTGCGCGAGTTCGGCAGAGAAGATGGTTCACATGGGAGGGTTACGAACATCCAAGTCTCCGATGATACTGGATCGATTCGGATCGTCCTCTGGGATGAGCTTGCGGACCTTGTCAAGGTAGATGAGGTCAAAATTGGACAGGTTTTCGAGGTCAACGGATATGTGAAGGAGGGGTATTCTGGCATAGAGGTTAACATCGGAAGGGGTGGCAGCCTCAATTTCGTCGAGGGCGAGGATATCGCCGTTAAGACGTATAAGATATGCGACATCAAGGCGAGCATGAACGGCATATACATCGCGGGAAAAGTCATTGATGTCGGAGGGATGCGCACGTTTTCCAGAAAGGATGGGACAGAGGGATGTGTGAGCAACATTACAATAGGGGATGAAACGGGAAAGATTCGGGTAACGCTGTGGGACGACCTTGCCAAGGATGCGAAGTTTGTAGTTGAAGATGTCATCGATATCACAAACGGATATTCCAAGGAGAGCTACGGTCAAATGGAGATACACATTGGAAACAGAGGCTCCATCAAAATTGGAGATAAAAAGGTGGAGTATTCGGAGCGGATTATGAAAATCGGAGATATCGGAGTAAATGAATCCTGCGATGTAATAGGAGTGGTGACCGAGATAGGAGATAGACGAGAGTTCAATAAAAGCGATGGCAATATTGGAAAGGTGGCAAATATAAGGGTCGCTGACGAGACGGAGGGCATCCGTGTAGTCCTGTGGGAAGAACATACAGATGTAGTCGATAACATCGAGGTCGGAACCAAGCTCAAAATAATGGACTGCTATGCCAAGGCGGGATGGAATGATGAAGTGGAGTTGCACGTTGGCTGGCGGAGCAAGATTGAGACACTCAATTAGTAGCACGATGAACACTTTCACACCACATACCCGAAGTATTTATGGGATTCCGTATTTATTGTTAAGG
>CAYPOB010000015.1:0-8997 GCA_964412405.1 uncultured Methanocellales archaeon
GGTGCTGGAGGGGAAGGCAAACATCATCGTTGCTGGCGACGAGCGCGTTTCACTATCAGAATTGCTCGGCGAATTGAAAGATAGGGGCATCAACAGACTAATGGTCGAGGGTGGTGCGACTCTCAACTGGGGTTTGATATCCGAGGGATTGGTCGATGATATCTACGTGTACATGGGGAATATGATCATTGGCGGCAAGGATGCGCCAACACTTGTGGATGGAAAGGGCCTTTATGAACTGAAGGATACTATCAAGCTTGAGTTAAAGGATTTCTGCAGGTTAGGAGATGGATTCGTCGTTAGATGGGAAGTGAAAAGATGAAAAAGTCGAGGCGGTTTTGATGCGGACCTTACTCATCTGCCCATCATTTGAAGAAGAAACTTTTATAGGTGTTCTGGGCTTGGTTGCGCCGCCAAATGGACTAGCATACATTGCCGCAGTATTAGAAAAGGACGGGCATGAAGTCAATATCATCGACATGCTGGCGGAGAATAAAGACAAATCTATAATTAGAAGGGATATTATGATGTTCAAGCCACAGGTGGTTGGAGTTTATTCTACGGCTTTTAATCAGGCAGTGGAAGTAGTAGAGACTGCCAAAGAAGTAGATCCGCATATCAAGACACCATTGTAGGAGGTCCACATGCCACATTGACGTCAGAGGACATGCTCTCGAAGCACCGGAGTATAGATATTATTGTGTGTGGCGAAGGTGAATCTACTATGTCTGAATTGGTGAGAACATGGGAATCGGGTGGCAATCTTGAGACTGTCAGAGGAATAGCTTTTCGGCACAATGGCCATATCTTGCGTACGTCTCCAAGGCCACTCATACAGGATTTGGATTCGCTCCCTTTTCCTGCAAGACATCTCCTTCCAATGGAAAAATATCATTTTTTTAGAGGATTTAAGTTGGGGACCATCGTCTCGAGCAGAGGCTGTCCATATGGCTGTCGCTATTGCAGTGTTCCAGTCATGTATGGGAAGAAGTGGCGACCCCGTTCCCCAGAAAGTGTGGTAGATGAAATGGAACACCTATATACCAATTACGATCTGGATTTCATCTTATTTGTGGATGACAACTTCGATCTGGATAAGGAAAGAACTGAAAGGATTTGTGACGAGATAGTGGAGCGTAACATAGATGTCGTATGGGGGATCCAAAGTGCAACTGTTCACCCCGAAGAGGAGCATTTGGCAAAAATGTGGGATGCTGGTTGCAGAGTTATCTCATACACCATTGAAGCTGCTTCAAACATGGCGATCGATATGATGGGGAGAGGGACCGATAAAGAGGAGATGAAAAAAATCATCGATTCCACTACGAAAATGGGCATGATGGTGGTTGACCACGTCGTTTTAGGTCTACCAGGAGAGGATAGAGAAGATGTAGCTGAAACCATTAAACTTATGAAAGAGTTAGCTCCAACCTATGCATTATTTTACCTCCCAACACCTTATCCTGGAACAAAGTTCTATGAAAGTGCCAAAGAGATGAATATGATCAAAGAATTAAACTGGAGTAAGTATACCACGAGCAATCCGACAATCAAAACAAAAATGCTCTCTTTGGAGGAGGCAAAGGAATTAAATCGCATGGCATGGAAGGAATTTTACTTTAGCCCGAAAATCATTAAAAACAATCTCCGCACAACGTACAAATTCGTTAGAGCTGGGACAGTCAGACCGAGACATATGCCGGCACTCATATGCCAAATAGCAAGAACTGGTATTCACCTCTTCCGACTCTAATTTTGAAACCGTCTTTAGCCAAACCTTTATAAACTACTATTGCGTCTTAAGGCTAAGAACATGGTATAACCATGTTTGTATAGAGGTGTAAATTTTGTATAAAAGCGAGCCAAGTGCCCCCGTAGAAGAGGGGAAAACGTACGATGTAAAGATAGAAGATATAGCCAAAGAGGGAGACGGAATCGCCCGCATTGAGGGATTTGTTGTATTCGTCCCTAATACGAAAGTAGGCGATGAGATCAAGATTAAAATTAGCAAGGTCATGCATAGATTTGCTATAGCTGAAGTGGCATAAGTACCCACTTCAGCGTTATTTTATCCACCAGATATAATACCTTTAGAGCGATCTCTAAAAGTATCTGTCCACGCCATCGATCGAACGCGCAACCAACTCTGCGCACAGATCAATGTCCTTCAAGCTGACCACTTCAACTGGTGAATGAATATATCGCGATGGTACGCTGACGGTTCCAGTTGGAATACCAACCCTCGTCAATTGAATTGCTGTCGCATCGGTCGTCCCGCCATCAGAGACATCCAGTTGATACTGAATCTTGTTTCTTTCTGCAGTCTCTTTTAGCCATTTAAGCACCGTATTCGGCGTGATGATGCCCTTTCCTGCCGCATCCATTATCGTAATAGCGGGGCCCTTGTTCATTTCAATCGCGGATTCGCTCTTATTGATATTCGGATGATCGCCGACGATGGTAACATCTGTTGCCAGTGCCACATCTGGATTTAATCCGAACGCAGAAGTCCTTGCGCCTTTTAGCCCAACCTCTTCCTGGACCGTACCGACGGCATATATGGTGACATTCGATTTTGTCCGCCTTAAAGCATCGAGCATGACTACCAGCCCTACTCTATCATCGAATGCCTTCCCAGTGACCATGCCATTTGCAAGCGTTCTGAACTCTCTATCGATGGTTATCGGCGTCCCGATCGTTGCGCCCAATTTCTCCGCATTTTTTCTGCTGGTGGCGCCGATATCGATGAACATATCGTCTGCCTTGACCACCTTATCTTTATCTTTTTCCTTCATCCTGTGCGGTGGTTTGGACCCAATCACTCCCGTCAGATTCCCTTTTTCAGTATGTAAAATCACGCGCTGATTGAGCAGGGTCTGGTCAAACCAACCGCCAACCTTTACGAAACGGATAAATCCATCATCATCCACATATTTAGCCATTAAGCCAATTTCATCCATATGTGCGGCGAGCATGATGGATGGCTTTTTGCCGTTTTTTGTCGCGATGAGGTTTCCAAGTGAATCAATTTTAATTTCGTCAACATATGACTCCAATTCCATCTGGACTATCGCGCGAATGTCATTCTCATGTCCTGACATCCCATGCGCATTTGACAGTTTTTCCAGTAAATTTCTTATTTTTTTCATATTCTCGCCTACTCCAAGCTCGTATGTCGGGATCGAAGATATTTCTCATCTCTTTTGGTGACGGCCATCAATTCAGATATCAGGCCATCCAAAAATACAAGGCTCGTCGTCTCGAAAATTGTTCCCATCGGCGCCAGTGGATAATATTCTCCACGCACCTGGCGTTCGAGATAGTCGACGCTGTCTACCTTATTCCGCCCCTTTACTTCGATTATTACGTCAGATTCCCTCGCCAATGATGAGTTGATATTCGAAGTTATCGTCGCCAGTTTGGCCCCACATTGTTTCCCTACAATGGCAAGTTCGACAACCGATTTTGTCTCACCTGAACCAGAAATTGTTATCAAAAGGTCGCCCACCTTAACTGCAGGGGTAACGGTCTCACCCACCACGTATACGGGCAGGTCCAAATGCATTAATCGCATTGCGAATGCCCTTCCGACCAGCCCGGACCTGCCAGCACCCATCACAAAGACCTTCTTGGCGGCGAGAATGTTACTTACCAGGGCATCTACTTGATCATCATGAATCTCATCCGCTACTTTGGCGATATGCCCTCCTATCAAACTCATCGTTAACTTGATGTTCCTCGTTGTGGTTTTTTTATCATTGGACATTGGCGATAATCTCCTTCATCTTCAATGCATCACTTTCTAATAAAGGTGATTCACATATCACGGTCGCATCATATTTTCGTTCGATTAATACCTCTGCTAAATGCTTAAAATTTGGGTCATCATTTATGGGTGTATGCTTTATCTCATTCCCCTTTGCATATTTTATGCCGGTAAAATGAATATGGAATTTATTCCCCTTAAATTTATCAAAGACCGCTTCATAATCCTCTTTACCGTTCAATGAACCGTTGCCCCTTGCATGAATGTGGGCAAAATCGAGGACGGGTACGGTGCCCTTTACCGTTGCCACGATGTCCACTATTTCGTCAACGGTGCCAAACTGCCGCTGCCTGCCAGCAGTTTCAAGACCGATTTTTACGGCATTATCGACCACATTTAACACCTTCTCGCAGGCATCCCGGACAAGTTCAAAGGTATCGTTCGAGTAATAAGCGGGATGTACTACCACGATATCCGCACCTGCTTCTTTTGCGCGCTTGATGGATTTGATGAGATGTTTCTTGCTTTTCTCGATCGTCGTAATCTTATTTGAGGCGAAATTGATATAATAAGGGGCATGAACCGATAATCTGATTCCCAATTTTTCAGCCAGATGGCCGACCTTTTCTGCAGTTTCGCTATTCATGAATACCCCTCTGACAAATTGAATCTCCATTGCGTCCAGTCCAATTTCAGAAAGATACCTCAACCCCTCTTCCATCCCCTTTCCCTTTTTAGCTACTGGAATCCCAGCTATACCTATCCGAATCAAAATCGATCACCCGTCTGGTTGGACGCTATGCGCATCTTTTTTGAAGTCCACCCTCTTGATATGCCACCCATCTACATCGTGCAGCTCGTCAAAAAGTAGCATGATCTTTGCAACGCTACCATCCCAGAACAGGGTATTTTTGACATCTACCTTCTGGAGCTGTACGAAAACGGATAGCGCAAAATATTCCAATGCCTCTTTTTTTGAGAATGGTATGTTAAATATCGCACGATATCCTATTTTCGTCTTTGCATATGAAACCAGAGTATATCCTCTCATCTGATAGTTCTGGATATCATCAAAACTACAGATGATCTCTTTTTCACATTCCACTGAAGAATCTATGCTGGACACGCCAGCGATAATCCGTTTGACCAAATCGATGGTCGCCTTTTTTCCAAACCAAATTGTCATCTTCCCATGGGTGCAGGAAATTGTAACATCATCCCTGCCCATGCCCACCAAAGATACAATGTGATCTGCCGTACTAATATCAAACTTTGCTATATCTGGATAGCCGTTATCAGCATCTAAGGATACAGATACCATATGACCTCACACCCAGAGTATATAAGATACATATATCTATCTTTTCATTATCAAATCATGTACCAGAATTTTTACCAAAATTTATTTATAACTATATAGTGTATTGGTGTCTGGCAGGATGAAGTCTACGACGAAAGCTAAACTATTATCTACGGATGATGGTCGTCGTGTATAAACCTTGGGTTAAAAACCAAGAAGGACACAACTAAACACCCTGGTAGAAGGGTGTTGATGCGATGCCCGTAGAAAAAAGGCCCAAAGGACGAAAAACCGACAGATTCTATCTAGTCGATAAGTACTTCGAGGATCGAGTCCTGCCACTTCATTTTATGTACTTAGATTGAAAATCTTTTCGAAAAGATTACATCTTGTGCCGAGAATATTATATCGATGTCAGCTAAATCGTTTTTAACTGCCCAGCAAATTCGGGTTCTGAAGTTTCGTGAAAAAGGGTTAACTCAAAAAGAAGTTGCCCTACGACTGGGTACCACTCGTGCCAACATAAGCACCATCGAAAAAAGGGCTCATACCAATATCGAACGTGCGAGAGAGACACTTAAAGAATGGAAAGAACTATTGGCACCGGTTCAAATCAACATTCCAGAGGGTATGGATGTATTGGAAATACCGAAAAAGATATTTCATCGAGCGGACGAGAAGGGCATCAAGATACAAGCCGATACGCTTGGGTTAATCGCACAGATAGAAAAACAAAAGAAGGATAAAATAAAGAACAGAATGCTCATCGAGAGGCTTCAGATTTATATCGGCGTGACTGGAGAGATAATACTTGACTAATATATCATCTATATCATCTGAGTCGTCCGAACACATGCACACTCGGCGCCTTAAAAGATAAAAATACTTTTGACCCAATGTCGAGATTCATATCCAGGAACGATTGTCTCGTTATGAATACGACGAACGGCTCTCCTGCATTTATGACCAACCGCATAATTGATCCGCGATCGGATATATCGATTATTCTGCCAGCTAAAACGTTCCTCGCGCTCGACATGATTTTCCCCTTCGATACGATGATGTCCTCTGGTCTGACAATTGCAAAGACATCACCAGCCCCCTTCGTACTGGAAATCAACTCGATGTTATCTGTAGATACTTTCGTAACGCCGTCCTCCTCTCTTGCTTTCCCGGTGAACAGATTTTCAACGCCAACGAAGTTTGCGACGAACTCGGACTCCGGCTTGCGGAATACCTCTTCCGGCGTACCGATCTGAACGAGTTCGCCTTCCATGAGTACGCCCATCCTATCTGCGAGGCGTTGGCCCTGTGACATGTCATGAGTGGCCATAATTATGGTGGTATTGCGCTCATGTCTGATGCGCGATATCAAATCCTCGATTATGTCTGCGCTTATCGGGTCGAGATTCGCCGTCGGTTCATCCAGTAGTAATACCTCTGGCCCGATTATCATCGCCCGTGCCAATGCCACCCTTTGCATCTCCCCCCCTGATAGGGTTGGTGCATTTCTATCCTCATAACCAGAAAGGCCTACCATTTTTAGCGCACTTATGACCTTTGCATCAATACTCATTTCGTCCTTTCCTCTGACTTTTAAACCATATGCCACATTATCATAGACGCTCGCGTTAAACACCACTGGCTTTTGAAACACCATTGCCATTCTTCTGCGAATACTCAGCTTGATTCTCTCGGACTGTTTTGTCACATCAATTCCATCAAAAAACACTTTTCCACTGCACGGGTTATCAAGTAAATTTAGCAAACGCAAAAGCGTGGTCTTCCCTGAACCCGTCGGACCAATTATCGCGAGGGTCTCACCCTTTCTAATTTTTATATTGATATTTTTTAACACATCTCTCCCATCATATCCCTTATAAAGTCCCCTGACCTCTATCAAAGACATTTCTTCACCTCTGCTGTATTCTGTTCAAAAGCAAATTGACCACGAGCGCCAATGATATGAGGATGATTCCAAGCGCTATCGCGACTTCGATCTCTCCCTTTGCCGTTTCGAGGGCGATGGCACTGGTAAATACCCTTGTGAATCCCCTTATATTTCCACCGATCATCATGGCAACACCTACTTCCGATATAGCCCTGCCAAAACCCAGTATCACTGCGGCTACAATGGCAAACTTTGCCTCTTTTATGATGGTGAAAATGGTCTGGGGCTCGCTTGCGCCAAGCGATATGGCGGTATCTTTTATCTGCGGGCCGATGGCGCTTAGGGCCGAAATGGTAAAACCAATCATGATCGGCGAAATCAATATCATCTGCCCTACTATCATGCCAAGTGGGGTGAAAAGTAAACCAAAGGCACCAAGCGGCCCTGCCATTGATAGAAGCAAAAAGACGAGTAGACCAACGCAAACAGTTGGCAGGCTGAAAAGCGTTTGGATGACGTTTATCAAAGCTCTTTTGCCGACAAAATCACGGAAGTGTATTAGACCTCCGAGTGGTATGCATATCAAGGACGCAAGAAAAACAGAGGTGGAGGAGATAGCAAGACTTCTCATCGCTATCTCCATGATCTCGGGGTCGAGCGTGATTATGAGCTCTATTGCTGTCGCTACCCCTCCCAATATTTCACTCAACGTAATCGCCTATATATTCATGTGTTCGCAGGTTTAGCACATTCCCCCCAGGTTGGACATCCTATCTCTATACACTTGCCTGCTACTGGATAGAATAAAGGTCTTCCATGCTCATCCACGCCAAATTCACCGATCACCTTTTGCGCTTCATAAGATATGAGGAAGTTTATGAAATTATTTGCCATCTCGATATTCACATGTGGGTGCATCTCAGGATTGACCGCAATCACTCCGTATACGTTGAGCAGAATATCTCCCGCCTCAACGAGTGGAACTAAATCCAGTTCACCTGCAAACGCCAGAAATGTTCCAATGTCAACCAATGTATAGGCTGATTTCTCATTAGCCATCACCAGCGTTGCTCCCATTCCTGCTCCTGCCTCTACATACCACGGTCCTGAGTCTCTAACTACTTCATGGTCATAACCAGCGCTCTTCCATATCAGCTTCTCTCTTGCATGCGTCCCGGAGCCATCCCCTCTGGAAACAAACTGAATCTCTGGATTCTTGCCATCCATTAACCTTGTGAATGCATCTTCTGGACTCATGTCTTTGATGCCTGCCGGGTCATCTAGAGGTCCCACTATGAGGAAGTAATTATAAGCTATGCACCTTCGATTCACGCCATATCCTGCCTCTACGAATTTGTCCTCGCGAACCCTGTCATGAACTAAGAGGATATCGACGTCACCTCTCTCCGCAAATCTCAATGCTATTCCCGTCCCTGTAGAAATTATACGCAAGTCCACGTTGTATTTTTCCTCAAATTCTGGCTCCAAGTACCTCAGCAATCCCGTATCATATAGGCTCGTCGTCGTTGCCAGCACCAATACTTTCGGTTCTTCGACCGGTATCTCTATGCAGCCAGCTGTGATCATGCCAGATAGCATGATCATTGTAACTAAGATTGTTAACTTTTTATTCATTTAGTCACCAATATTAGTTACCACAATCCCTATAAAAACCTGTCGTCTTTATCTCTGGACTCATTTTAAAACTTCTCATTGGGATGCCCCTTCTTCTCCTTATTTTTTATTTTTTTGAGCGTAGATATTAATAGAATATGTGGACGAATGCCATGAATTGCGTCGAGAAATGATGTGTTACAAAAATCTTCACAGCACACGTAAAGTGAAAAGGACATATATAGTCAATTATATGATGGCCAGAAAGACACACCAATTATAAATATTTTTGAAACTCAATCTTGAGTAGACGTAGTTTCATTCACCCCATCTAATGACATCAATTTTTGTACATCCGCCAGTTCCTCAATCGTCTTTTTAATTACTCTGGGGTCGTTTGTTTCAAGCCTGAAATATTCTGCGAAA
>CAYPOB010000015.1:9097-16338 GCA_964412405.1 uncultured Methanocellales archaeon
CGTCTTTTTAATTACTCTGGGGTCGTTTGTTTCAAGCCTGAAATATTCTGCGAAAGCACTTGTCGTCGTCAGCATCTTCGTGCGACCGTGCTTGGTTGCTTTTACCAATCCTCTTTCCACCATCTCCCCAATGTGTGAGTACGCCTTATTGCCTCTGATATTGATCACCATTGCCTGCGTAATCGGCTGTCGATATGCTATCACGGAAAGCGTCCTGAGCACTGGAGCTCCAAATTCTCTCGGTGCTACGTCTCGCACCAGCTCCGCATATCTTGGTTTTACCTGCATCACATATTTTCCATCGATTTCAATCAATTCCAGCGAAGTATCCCTTGTTTTATATTCTTCCAAGAGGAAATCCAAAATACCTGCTACCTGCTCAACTGGTTTGCCCAATAGTTCTGCCAGTTCTTTCACGCGCAGGGGTTGGCCTGCGGCGAAAAGTGCGGCCTCTAACACCTCTTTATCGCTCATGCACTTTTGGACCTCGATTTTATGTATATATCGCCAAATAGCTCCTTTTGTTCTAACCGTATCTTTTTTCTGATCGCTAAAAATAACAAAGGGATATATGTCTGGACGATGGAGGAGGGATTCTTTTCTTCGACCAGTTCTGAAAATGATATGCGCTTTTGTTTCTTGAACTTCTTTTTCAGCTTTCCCATCACCATTTGAATTTGATTTTCCAGGTTCTCCTGGTTTACCACTCGAAGGGCATCCTCCATCGTCGGTCGATTTTGCTTCCTCCTGACATCTCTTACTTTGCTTTGCTCCTTTCGGTCTATCGCATTTTTCAATTCATCTATCAATTCCAAAAGTGTCACAGGTCGTTTCGACTGTCGGCGCACATTGGGATGCAAAACGGGATACTCCTCTGGGTGAGAGTGATCGGGCTGGAAGTCGAAGAATTCCTCCTCTCCCGCATCGTCATCATCCTCTATCAGCGCCTCCGACTTCATGCGCAAGAGTATCGAGGCATACAAAAGCGTCCTTCCAGAAATCCATAGGTCCAGCTGTTCCCTATCCTCTAATTTCTTGAGGAACCCATCTGTGACGTCCACTATGTCGATGTTCCATGGGTCTATCTCGCCGCTTTTAGCTAAGCCCACCAATATTTCAACAGGTTCTTCCAATTAGTTCAACCTCACACCAGTTACGCTGGATATGTTATCCTCCTGCATGGTAACGCCGATGGTCCTATCTGCAGACCTCACCATTGACTCTCTCAGCGATACCACGATAAACTGTGCGTTTTTGGACGCATTCTTGATCATACTCGCCACTCGTTCGGCATTCGCTCCATCGAGGAACATATCTATTTCATCAAATGCATAGAAAGGAGCTGGCCTGTGTTTTTGAATTGCAAATATAAAAGTAAGTGCTGTCAAGCTCTTTTCACCACCAGACATCGATTCCATCCGTCTAATCGCCTTACCGGCTGGTTTTGCTTTGATGGACAACCCTCCTGCAAACGGGTCATCCCAATTTTCAAGCACCAACTCGCCCTCTCCCTCAGAGAGCCGGGCAAATATCTCTTTGAAATGTGCATTGATGGCGAGGAAATTCTCCATAAAGGTATCTTTTTTCATCTGCTCGTACCGCTGGATTCTATCGATAATCTCGTTGCGCTCCTTGAATAGTATATCTCTCTTGGTTTGCAGGTTATCCCCTCGCTCTTGGACTTGGTCGTATTCCTCGATCGCCCGCATATTGACAGGCTCCATCTCCTCCATTCTGGTCTTCAAAGTCACGATATTTTCCAATAACTCCTCATGCGGTGGAACATCCTCCGCAACCTGTATGTCGCATGCCTCGACTTCCCTGTTAATTTCATCGATCTGGGCTTGCAGATCATCCTTCATTGCTACAAGGACCTCTATCCTGATCTCGACCCTCCCAAGATTGTTTTGAATATCGTTCTTATCGACCTCTACCCTTGCCATCTCTTTGAGTAGCCCGTCCCTTACTTTGCGCATATCGACCAGTTCGACCTCCAACTCCTGCTCTCGCCGTATCTTTTCTTCCAGCCCCTCCTCGAAGATGGTAATCTGCTCCTGATATTCCTTTATTTTGTCCTTCAACTGTTTTTTGCGCTCTTCTAATTCGTTTAATCTTTCCCCGACATCATCTCTCTTTGTCGATGTGAAGTTCTTCTCCATGTTTATCGTATTTATTCTGGCATCGATGTCGCGCACCCTATCCTCTGATCGTCGTATCTCTGCTTTGACTCGCTCTACTTCTTCGGTCAGCGCCGGAATCTCCGACTCCTTCAGCAATCCTTCAAGTCCCTCTATCTCTTTTTCGATCTCGTCAATCTCGCCACTGATCTCCGAGCTCCCCCCCTCTAGGGAATTCATCTCGGCGCCGAGTTTTTTCCCCTCGTCCACCAGCTCCTTCAACCTCTTTTCACTCGCTTCAATCTGTTCCCCATATAGATCGCTCCACTCTTCTAGTTCGACCAGTTTTCTTTTCTTTCCAGCCAGTTCTACATCTATGTCGGTTGTGCCCCTTGCGGTGGAGGCGATTTGCCCATCGATTGCATCTATCTGGTCTATGATATGCTGCCGTCTCGATTCATGCGTGGTTACCTGTTCTGCCAATCTCTTGATGCCCTCTTTTTCCAATGCAGCGAACTTGAAGCGAGAATTCCCTCTCGAACCTCCCGTCATCGCACCGCTCTTCTCCACCAGTTCGCCATCAAGCGTCACCATTCGTATTGCAGTACGATTGCCCATCAATTTACGCGCAGTATTCAGGTCCTCGACGACGAGCGCATCTCTAAAAACATGCCAAAAGGCGGAGTCGAATTTTTTATCGTAATCCACGAGGTTTATCGCGTAATCGATTACTCCCTCTCCCTTGGCGAGATTCCTTCGCACCGATCCATGGCGCATCTTGTTCAATGGTAGAAATGTAGCCCTGCCGACATTCTTTCGTTTTAAAAATTCGATGGCACATGCAGCATCCTCTTCGTTATCGGCAATTATGCACTGCATCCGACTGCCTGCGGCGACTTCCAATGCCGTGGCATACTTCTCATCGACCTTGCCAAGTTCAGCGATCACTCCGTAAATGCCAGATAATTCACGTCGTTTTTTTGCCTTTAGAATAACTTCGACAGAATAAGTGCGCCCCCCTATCTCATCCGCAACTTTTACTCGCACCTCTGCTTTTGCGTACTCCTGCTGAATATCCCATAACTTCTTTTCGATATCGCTTAATTCGCGGGTCAGAGCGGATTTTTTACCATCTAAATCACTTATATCTTCCGACATCTTGCCAACTTTTTTCTCAAGTTCTTTAATTTCACCGTGAACCTGTCTCATCTCAATTTCAGATTCAGAGATTCGTTCCTTGGCGTTTTCTATCTCTCGTTTGACCTCGCCTTCCTCTGAGGACTTCCGTCTTATGGCATCAAGCAGCCGGTCCTTTGTTCGAAGCAGCTCGTTCTTTTCGCTCTTTTTTCGCTCCATCCCTTCCTTGAGTTTTGTTAGTTGATCTCGCGTATCGGCGAATTTCATATCCACTTCTTCAATCCTGATCTGGGCAACTGATAATGCGCTATTCAGTTCACCAATCTCTGCGAGCATGCCACCTTTTCGAATTCCCTCCTCTGTATGCTGTGCTATCAATTGCTCGATCTTATTTTTTGTTTTGTCAATTTCCACAAATGCCCTTCTTCGTTGCCCTTCGACGTCATTTATCTCATTTTGGGAGAACTCTACAGCCTGCATATTCCGTGCGATATCTCCCCTGATCGACTCGATTTCCCGTTTTATCCTTATTTGTTCATCTTCTCCTTTCAGGGTGATCTGCTCATTCAAAACACACAATTTCCCCTCAAATCCCATGATTTCGCCCCTGATTCTGATCATCTCCTGGACCAAGCCATCTTTTTTCCGATTTCTCACTCCCAGTTTTTGAATCACTTTTTTAAATTCATCTTCGACGCTTTTCAGTTTTGCAAGCAGGATAAACGCCTCACAACGCCGCCTATCGTCTCTCAGTGTCTGATACTTGAGCGCTTGCCCGCGCTCTTCTTGTAGTTGTGCCAGTCTGGCGTTCACCTCGTCGAGTATGATGTCGACCCTTTCTATGCGTTCTCTTACGGTCTCCAGTTCTTCATGTGATCGCTCCTTCTTTGCATCGAATTCCGCAACCCCGGCGACATCGTCCACTATCTTTCGGCGCTCTACAGGACCCATTTCGATGATAGCGGTGACATCGCCCTGTATTATGGTGTTGTATCCTTCTGACGATATCTTGGCTTTGGATAAATATGTGTGAATATCAGTTAGACTGCATGCCTTATTGTTGAAATAGAAATAGCTATAATATCCCTTGTCCGTTCGCTGAATCTTCCTGGTGACCGATATCTCATCTTCATTTATGGGAATCTCTCGATCGGTATTGTCAAATCGAATGGTCACCTCTGCAAAGTCGGGGTTTTTCCTCTTGTTGCCATTGTAAATCAGGTCCGTCAGCTTCTCAGCTCTAAGCATTTTGGAAGTGGAAAGGCCAAGGGCGAAAAGAATAGCATCGATGATATTGGACTTCCCTGAGCCATTTGGTCCCGAGATGGTCGTGAAATCATCGAAAAACGGAATCTTCACCCGTTTCCAAAAGGACTTGAAATTCTGGAGCTCAATCTCTTTAATATACACGGCCTATCACTTCTTTATCACTTATCACTCAACGATGTGCAACTGCTTTTTAACATATTGGGCTTCCATTCTTTTGGGTTGGGCGGCGGCATTCATCTCTGCCCGCGCAGAATCAGATTTGAGACATCAAGACGTTTGGTCGCTAAGCCATGCATTCCCATCCCTCGCGCAATATATTCATGCAATATAATATATGTGTATAATGCGACAAAAAGAACATATAACTTATGGTGCTATAACACTTAATATGGCAATCGGTGCCAGAAGAATAACTTCACGGCGAAAGTCTTCTTCTATCTCGAGGGAATAATACCGTTTCCCGAATATTGGTAAGATCAAGCATGCTCATCAGCAACCGCTCTACACCCATACCCCATCCTGCATGCAGGGGCATTCCGTATCTAAATGCGTCGATGTAGCACTTAAACCCCCTCACATCCAGCCCCTGGGATTCGATCCTTTTTATCAAAAGGTCATATGAATGCACTCGTTGCGCTCCGGATGCCATCTCCATTCTTGGGTCCATCAAATCGAATGCCTTGCATATCTCTGGACGATCTTCATATGGCTCCACATAGTATGGCTTAGTGTCCGTTGGCCAGTCCACTATGAAATAATACTCACCGATACTTTCGCCAACGGCTTTTTCCGCAGCCGTGTCAAGGTCATCCCCCCATTCCACGCCCGTGCACTCGTCGTATCCTCTCGCAATGTCGATAGCATCATCATAGGATATCCGTATGAATGGAGTCTTTGGTACGGATAAATCAATACCGAGAACATCGAGTTCATGTTCACAATGTTTCGACACATGATTATATGCATGTTCGACAGCCCCCTCCAATATCGACATGACCGTTTCATGGGTAACGAAAGACGCCTCAATGTCAATGGACGTCACCTCGTTCAGATGCTTTCTGGTATCGTGCTCCTCTGCTCTGAATATCGGACCTATCTCGTATACCCTGTCCAGTCCCGCCGCCATCATCATCTGCTTGTACAGCTGTGGACTCTGGTTGAGGAACGCCTCCCCCTCAAAATAGGTGATCGGAAACAGGGCAGTCCCTCCTTCGGTCGCGGTTGCGACCACTTTTGGCGTATTTATCTCGATGAAATCGTTGCCCTCCAGGAATATGCGAATCGCAGATAGCACATAATGTCGGACTTTAAATATTGCCAGTATCTCGGGGCGTCTGATGTCCATAAATCTGGCATCCAATCGCGTATCCAGGTCTGCGCCGACCTTTCCAGTGACATCTAATGGAAGCGGCGACTCCGCCCTGCTCAGAACACGAATCTCATTAGGAATGATTTCATAACCGTTGGGTGCCTTCTCCTCGCGTTTAACTGCGCCAGAGATCGCTACAACCGATTCTCTGCTGATGCTTCTGGATATTTCGATAAGTTTTTTGTCCACCTTTTTCTTTGGCAGCGTTACCTGCGCCAACCCGTCCCTATCCCTTATCACCATAAAGGCGATGCCGCCAAAATCTCTAATCTCATGGACCCATCCTGCGACGGTGACGTTTTTGCCATCATCGTCCGGGGATATTTCGCTTGAGTAGTGAGTTCGTAACATGTTGAACATTCAGCCCCTTTGATTGAACTTCTCTTCGTGAACCACTCCCACCGAAACCATAGATTTTAGTGGGAGTTTCCTGCCTCTACCACCGAGTTTGCAGAAACTGTTTCCAATTTCTATAGGGCCCCAATGTCCACAGGCGTAAATTCGGCCTGCCCCATGCCTACTGATTTTAATCCTCTCTGGAAGATGTTCACTATATAGTCATACAACCTAAAGTATTTGTAATTTTACTCACTATGTCACTATGAAGAGGTTAGTCGATTCATCCCTTATCAATCAAAGATTGGAAGGGGGACTTCTCGACGATAAAGTTAAGATAGTTGATGATAACATCATTATTTATGGAAATAGCAAGGGAGATACTTTCGAGACTAATGCAACTACAGGATGGGGCTTTGCCCGACCTGCAAATTAAGCAGCCGACACTTGAAGACGTTTACCTGACACTGACTGGACGCGACTACAGAGATTAATAAAGGATAATAAGATGAATCTAAAACAATTAACCAGCCTGACAGGGGTAGAAATTAAGAATTTCTTGAGGGAGCCGTCGGCAATCCTGCTAATGATTACTCCCACGGTGCTGTTCTTGATATTTGCCGTCGCCTTTGGGGACGCTCCTGCTCCGGGCGGCTTTCGGATGGTTGATTTTCAGGTCCCCGCTTTTATAGCCATGTGTATTGCCATGATCGGGATAATTAACATACCTTATAGTATAGTGGAGTACAAAGCGATAAAGGTCTTTAAGCGGTTCAAGGGCACACCACTGGAGCCGAGATATATCTTGCTCTCACAAGCTGTAGTAAATTTTATCGTAGTTTTAATAAGTGTCCTGATACTCATTGGCACTGCTGTCATGGCCTTCGATATAAAATTTCAGGTTGATATCCTGAATTTTGCACTGGCTTTTGGTTTGAATAGCGCAACCTTTTTCTCTTTAGGCCTTATTCTTGCCGGACTGCTTCGCACCACTCGTGCGGTTGAGGCGATTA
>CAYPOB010000016.1:0-16299 GCA_964412405.1 uncultured Methanocellales archaeon
TGAGCATATAATGATATATTGACTATATTAATATCGCTTTTAATATCGCTTTGGTTTGCGTTTCTGATAACAGTCCCTGCAATATACTGGTCTTGTGCCGTTCGGCTTGAAGGGTACTTCGGTTTCAACGCTACAATCAGCGCACGTTACCTTATGCATCTCTCTCGGTGGTCTGTCAAATCTCCTAGAACCATAATCTCCACTTTTTTCCATTTATTTTTCTCCTCGTTTTTTTGTCCCCACAATCGGGAGCAATACTCCACTTAGCGGGTTAAACAGATAATCATCCTTATAGTATATGGAGTTATGGGTGATTATCGGGAGAGACGTAATCACTCCCCTCCGTGTCAATCTCAAAAACCGATTGAAGGAATTTCACAACAAATAGCAAAATACTTGTTATTATGCCCATTGAACTAGCCATATTTTTTACAGCTTCTTTTAATGTGATTTTTTCTGACTGCGATAATATTGGATTTAAATATATAAAGCATAATATTAAACATGATGATAGTATCAAGAACAGCGACAAGAAAATACTATATATTGATTCGAATAGTATTATCACTAGACTTATGGCGGTCAAATAAAAAATATAAGAGTATTCTAAACTTTGTTTCCTTAATATTCCATTTCAGCGCCTTCCAAACTTCTTGAACATGAACCATAGACCAATTACTACAAGGCCGAGAATTATTATTCCAAATATCGCTACAAATGGCCCCTCTTCGACCACGACCCTGAACTCAATCTCTTCTTCGGCCTGATCGCTCCTGACCGTCATATCTAACCGGTATTCACCGGCGACGATATCGCCAGGAGGTATCACATCTACATTGAAGACTTTTCTCTCACCAGGCAAGATGCTTGTAGCAGTCCTCGGAGTAATATCGACTCTCCATCCTCCAGGCGCACTGACCTCGGGACGGATATTGGTAAGCGTAACATCCCTACCGTGATTCCCAACACTAACCTCAAAAGATGCCACGTCTCCGGCTGTTATCTCGACCCTGTATCTGTCGAAATCAACACGCATACCGACTATGCCACGTACATTCAGGGACAGCTCCTCACCGTATAACTCGATAGAAGATTCGATCTTACTTGTAAATTTATATTCGCCAATCTCAACATCATGCGGTGGAATTACCTCAAGATCGAGAGTCTTTTGCTCCCCAGATCTTATAAACACCCCTGTAACTTCCACACCCGTATCGGGAACAATATACCTTGCATACCATCCATACGGAAGCCCGTCAACGCGTAGTTTATAGGTATCGTCAAACTCGCCAAGATTCTCGATCGTAATTTCGAATACCGGGCGTGTACCTGCAGTGATCGTCTTTGACGGTATCCCTACTCTGATCTCGGCAGCGAAGGGCTCACGTTCACGTGTTTCGGTGACCATAACAAAGAGTCTAGTATGCCCATCCCAGAAATTGACATTTATGCGATGCTCGCCCACGGACGCATCACCGGTCGTCTCAACTATCAGAGTGACCGTTCTACTCCCGCCTGGCGGGATCGATACTCTGTGGATATCCCTCCCATCTGCCTCAAATCGCATATCCCACGCTCTGGCTTCACCAAATGGAGTATAACGAATACGACCGTCTATACTTGTCGTCCCCATATTCCTGATCGTAAGCGGGAATGTGGCAGTATCTCCTGCCTCGACCATCTCGCCCGGGAAAGCGGATGAAATCACGATATCTTGTTCTGCTGCCCTTACCTCTACAATCGGCAAAGCAATATATGTGTATATTGGGAGCATGAGGAGCACTATAAGTAATGGCAGTAACCGTATCAGTCCAGACATGCTCTTTTTGTTCCTGGTCTTTTTATCGCGCATCTTTTGTAGCATCTATTTCACCCCCTTTACTCCACCCTACTTTTCCTCACCTTATATCCATCTTCATAAACCTCGTGTATGCAACAGCAAAGAATATCGTCGGGAGGACTATTAAGCCTAGTATATTCATCCATACCCGCTCGAGTTTATCCATAAAGTCGATATCCTGATCGGGATCATACCCGGCCATCAGGAATATATCCATTCTTCCCCCCATACCAAGTACGCCCGTAATTTCACCAAAATGATGACCTGGATTCAGCATACTGAATATTGCTGCTATTGCCATCTTCCGATCCCAATGTGCCCTACTCGCTTCCTCCCACTGCCTCCACTCTTCATCTTCGTATAATGGAAATGGCTTGTACACAGGAACGGGAACAGATGCTCCTGTCTCGTTCGCAACATCAAGAGCTACAACTTCCCTCTCCACCCCCCACATAAACATCCCTGGCGGTGGTGGCGGTGGCGGCCCAACGATATGGTCTGCTACAAAGAATCCACCCATTGGCAGGATAAGTGCAGTGATAAGGACAATGACAAACGCAGAGATGATCGACAGACCACTATCCCTGGATAATGTAGAGGTCATAAGCGCGATCGCGAAGTATGATATTAGTAATACGACCGATACGATGCCAAAGAGGATTATGCTCACGAACTCAGAGGGTGTTGGGACGATACCGAATATTAAGAGCATCGCAATGGATATCGCGAATGTCACCCCGATTGTAGTCCCAAGTGCTGCTATACCACCGATTGCTTTACCGTTTATTATCTCATCACGATATACTGGATGCGATAGCAATGTCTTCAATGTCCGTTGCTGCTTCTCCTTCGTGACGACGTCGAACCCCATTGCTATTGCAAGAACTGCTCCGAGGATCGGCATTGCTATGCTCATAAAGACAAATGTAAGGAGGGACGAAGGTCTTTCAGGCATCCATCCCTCCCAGCGCACTGCGTCATCCTCTTCTATTATCGCTATATGTTCTTTGTAGCGTTCCAGGCTCCGCTGATAATCCTCAATCCCGACATGGAGCGAGTACGCGGAGATCAGTAAGAATATAGCAAATATTATGAGAAACTTCTTGCTCTGTAGGTGGTCAAAGAATTCTTTTCTTGCTACATTCATCAACCCGCTATCTTCCCTAATCCTCCTCTTATCTCCCTTACTCATCTTGGGTTACCACTTTATCTTTTTTATATATCGACATAAATATTTCCTCAAGTGATGGTTCTTCTATATCTAGCTCCTTTATACGTACACCGCCCTCAAAGAGGATGGATGAGACGTATTCCCGTAGATCGGATTCCGCCTCAACGATCGCACCCGTCCGATCGGGCAAATATTCTATGCTGATTATATCGGCATGGGTTATATCAGGCATGGGCTCAATTGTCTTGATTGTAATCCTTATCTTCTGGTCATAGGTACGACCAAGCTCCTTTTTGAGTTCATCCATCGTTCCCTGTGCAACCAGTTTTCCTAGTATTATGATCCCTATCGTCTTGCATACCTGAGCTACCTCCGAAAGTATATGAGATGAGATGAATATCGTCTTCCCTTCATCCGCCATCTTCTTTATCAGATTACGGTACATGAGTACGCCTTCGGGATCGAGATTCGCGGTCGGCTCGTCCAGAAAGAGTACTTCGGGATTATTGATCAGTGCCTGTGCAAGTCCTAGCCGCTGGTTCATACCGCGTGAGAAATCTCCTGCCTTCTTCTCAACACCATTGAGCTCTACCAGTTCAAGGAGTTTTTTTATCCTTCGCTTCCGCGCATCTTCTCTCATCTCATAGAATCGACCAAAGTAATCGAGATTCTCCCGCGCTGTCATATTGCTGTAAAATCCGACATCTTCGGGGAGATACCCGATCATCTCCTTTATCCGGCGTGGGTCTTTTGCAACCCCTATATCGTCTATAAAACACCTGCCACCTGTAGGCTCAATCATCCCTGTAAGCATCAAGATCGTTGTACTCTTTCCTGCACCATTTGGACCAAGGAAACCGAATATCTCGCCACTTCTTATCTCCAGATTGAGCTCATCTACCGCCCTTAGGCCATTATACTTTTTAGTCAGGTTTTCTGTCCGTATCACAAAGTATCACTCATTCCTTCACTTTAACACTCATAAATATAAAACTTATGCTTCTTTGCAGAAGTCGTTTTTATGCTTTTGGTGCGGGATTTTTTTTTGAAACCATCGCCGAGAGGTGTATATACTATATTGCCCTCCATTAATCGAAACGTTTTAGTTAGAACTATTGTGAATGATATTATAACATCCCGCGCCTTATCGGCAATAAATTCGTAGTGGATGAGTAGTCACGAGGAAGTGACAAAAAGAGAGGAGGGGGGGGAAATGGGAAGAGAATATCAACACTGCTTGATGACAATCCAGGCATTCTCGCCCCCTTTCGGGAATTTGAGAAGCACGTATGTGCCCTTTAGCTTTTTTCCATCAAGGCCAACCTTTATCTTTTTTTTATCCATCTTGAGTAGTTTGTATTCGCCTTCATCCCATATAACAACCTTGCCAGCCCCATACATGCCCTCGGGGATCTCCCCCCCAAATTCCATGTAGTCAACTTCATGGTCTTCGACCTGTATTGCCAATCTTTTCTCTCCCTTTCGTTCGGGCAGGCCTTTTGGCACCGCCCAGCTCCTTGCCACTCCCCTCATCTCAAGGCGAAAATCAAAGTGATGATGACTGGAAAAATGCTCCTGAACGACAAATCTCATATAAGGCTCCCACGTATACTCTATGCAACCTTTGATATTTATTTAAACTTTCCCTTTATTGGGAGTGATATGCAAAAAGGGTTTTTAAGCTGAAGCCATAATATATCCCTCAGATGAAAATTAAGCAAGAAAACGCCTTAATTAATGCGCTCCCATATATCAAGGAATTTTACAACTCCATCGTCGTGGTCAAAATTGGCGGCCATGCCATAGTCAAACCGATTATAGAAGAAATCGTCAAAGATATCGTTCTGCTTTACTACGTTGGAGTGAAGCCGATAATCATTCATGGAGGTGGGCCTGAAATCACCCGAAAGATGAAAAAGAATGGGAAAAAACCAAAGTTCGTGGGCGGTTTGAGGATCACAGACGATGATACTATAGAGGTCGCGAAAATGGTGCTGACAGAAGACATAAATTCTAAGATAGTCTCATTGATCGATAAACACGGCGCAAAGGGGTTGGGGCTATCGGGAAGAGATGGTCAACTGATAACTGCGAAAAAGAGGGCGCCTCAAAAAATAAAGGTCAACGATGTGGAGCAGGACGTCGACCTTGGATGGGTCGGCGAGGCCGAAACAATAAACCCAGAGGTCCTGAGGACGGCTATCGAAGAAGGATATATACCCGTGATAGCGCCAATCGCACCCGATGCAAAGGGTAACAGTCTCAATCTGAATGCCGATACCGTTGCAGGCGACATCGCCACCGCCATCAAATCCAAAAAACTGATCGTATTAACAGATGTGCCGGGCGTGTTACGAAATCCATCCGATACAGACTCGTTGATATCAAGCCTGTCCATTGAGGAGATAAATGAGATGATCCGCAGCGGCTCCATTCAGGAAGGGATGATACCCAAAATCGAAGCATGTATGAAGGCTATTGGCGGGTCGGTTGAAAAAGCACATATCATCGACGGAGGCAGACCTCATTCACTCCTATTGGAACTTTTTACTGATGAAGGAATAGGGACGATGATGTTGAAATATACGAGCGCCAAGATTTAAGTATGGGGCGAATGCATTATTGTTGATGGCCATCAAAGCCATTTATATTCTAATTCAGGAGATGTTAGATGAGGACAATGCGAGAAATCGAACTTGAAGGGCATATCATCGACTCGCTGATCATGACAAAGGTGTTCGACAAGATTATGGACATGAACGGTGAGTTCGAGGTATTGACTTTTGACATAGGAAAACGCAAAACAGATCCCAGTTATGCTCGCCTGATGGTCATCGGCAAGGATGATGAACACGTGGACCTTATCATAAGCGAATTGCACCGACTGGGGGCGCAGTTGCCAGAGATGGAGAGTGTAGAGCTTGCACCCGCTCCAGCTGATCGGGTCGTACCGAAAGGATTTTACTCCACTACGAATCACCCGACTCATGTCAGAATACATAAAAACGAGTGGTTAGGCGTGGAAAACATAGAGATGGATTGCCTGATAGTGGTAGAGAATACAAAGGCATTATGCAAACCGCTTGCCACGATAAAAAAGGGAGACCATGTGGCAATAGGGAAAAAAGGTATACGCGTAGTTCCACCTGAACGACCCAGGGGTAGGTCTATTTTTGAGTTCATGGGAGGGGGAACGTCCTCTGAAAGGCCTTCTGAGACATTAATATCACAGATAGTCGAAGAAATCAAGGAGATAAAGAAAAAAGGCGGGAAGATCGCAATAGTAGCAGGTCCTGCCATAATACATACTGGTGCAGCACATTCTTTAGCGAAGATGATCGAAAAAGGCTATGTAGATGTCCTGCTCGCCGGCAATGCGCTGGCGGTCCACGACATCGAGTATGATATGTACGGCACGTCCCTCGGAATGAATATCGAAAATGCCGAACTCGTATCAGAGGGACATAAAAATCACATCTATGCGATAAGTGAGATAATCCAGGCGGGGTCTATCGCCAAAGCCGTAGAACAAAAGATAATAAAAGGCGGCATCATGTATGAATGCGTCAAGAAGGGCATTCCATTTGTGCTTGCGGGCTCCATCCGAGACGATGGGCCGTTGCCAGATGTTGAAACCGATGTGATGGTTGCACAAGATGCGATAAGGGAGGCGATAAGGGACGCCGACATGGTATTGATGATGGCGACGATGTTGCACTCGATAGCAACTGGCAATTGCCTGTCATCTTACGTCAAGACAATTTGTATCGACATCAATCCAGCCACGGTCATTAAACTGATGGACAGAGGCACTGCTCAGGCAATTGGAATCGTAACTGATGTGGGGACGTTTCTGCCCATGCTGAGTAAAAAATTATTACAATAGTTTGGTTTATTTTGCCATATCCAGTCCTTCAACCGCCTCTGGATTTGCAAGCGTGGATATATCTCCCACCGGCTCTCCTATCACCTTGGCTTTTATCACCCTGCGCATTATCTTTCCGCTGCGAGTCTTCGGCACATCCGCGACAAACCATACTTCGTCTGGTCTTGCTATCTTCCCTATCTCCTTTGATACATGCTCTCTTATCTCTGCCCTCAGTTCATCTGTCGGCTCAACTCCTACATTCAAGACGACAAAAGCAGCCATGGACTCGCCCTTTATCTCATGTGGCTTTCCAATAACCGCTGCCTCTGCCACCTTTGGATGGCTGACCAGAGCAGATTCCACCTCTGCATTGCCTATTCTGTGCCCTGAAACATTCAAGACATCGTCAAACCTTCCCTGTATCCAGAAATATCCATCTCCATCCTTCCTCGCTATATCTCCTGCAAGATATGTATTATGATATACGCTCCAGTATACTTCTTTATACCGTTCCGGATCTTTGTAAAGTCCCCTCATCATCGATGGCCATGGAGTGGTCAATACCAGACGTCCTCCCGTCCCAGCCGCTACCGATTTTCCATCAGCATCATATATATCTGCGGTGTATCCAGGCAAGGGTCTTGTAACACTTCCTGGTTTAAGCGGCGTTGTAGGCAACGGCGATATCACATGTGCCCCTGTCTCTGTCTGCCACCATGTATCCATTATTGGACAATGCTCCCTCCCGATATACTTCCAGTACCACACCCACGCCTTTGGATTTATCGGCTCGCCGACACTCCCCAACAACCTCAGAGAGCTTAAGTCATATTTAGCAGGATAGTCATCACCAAATTTCATAAACAGTCTGATTGCCGTAGGAGATGTGTAGAATATATTCACCCCATACCTTTCGACCATCGACCACAACCTGCCGATGTCAGGATAATCTGGCGATCCCTCATACATAACAGAGGTCGCACCAAGTATCAGCGGCCCATATACGATGTAGCTGTGACCGGTCACCCATCCTATATCTGCCGCGCACCAGTATATATCCTCCTCTTTTATATCAAAGACCCACTTGAGGGTATGAGCAACTCCGACTGCATATCCTCCATGAACATGTTGTATGCCCTTTGGCTTTCCAGTCGTGCCTGAGGTGTAGAGAATGTATAATATATCTTCTGAATCCATCACCTCAGTCTTACATGTAGTTGATTGCCCCTCTATGAGTTCATGCCACCAGTGATCTCTTCCCTCGTTCCATGAAACGTCCTCGCCAGTACGCTTGAATATGATGGTAGCCTCAACACTTGGTGCCCCTTCCAATGCCTCATCCACCTGCCTCTTGAGCGAAACTGTTTTTCCGCGCCTATAAAAACTATCGCAGGTTATGATGGCTTTTGCTCCAGCATCGTTTGTTCTATCCCTGAGAGCAATAGCAGAAAAGCCAGAGAATACGACGGAATGAATCGCACCTATCTTTGCGCATGCCAACATGGCTATGGGCAACTCAGGAATCATTGGCAGGTAAACCATAACCCTGTCACCTTTCCCGATTCCAATGCTCTTAAGCGCATTGGCAAATTTGTTAACCGCTACATAGAGATCGTTATATGTTAGTTTTCTGACTTCCCCTGGTTCTCCTTCCCAGATATATGCGACTTTGTTCTTTCTCCACGTCTTCACGTGCCTATCCAGGGCGTTGTGTGCGATATTGCACTTTGCATCAACAAACCATTTAGCATAAGGAGGTGTATTCTCCAAAATTTTCTTATGAGGAGTGTACCATTCTATCACATCCTTTGACACTTCTTCCCAGAACCACTCTATGTCCTTCGCCATTTCGATGAGTTCATCGTGGTCTTTTATGTTATGCTCATCCATCCACTTTTTGACATTGCTGTTATCTACCAGTTCAGCCGGTGGTTCAAAGACTCTATCTTCCTTCAATAGCGTTTTTATATTTCCCTGTGTCATTTTAATACTACCTGTTCCCTTCTCTCTTTATCTCACACTCACATACTCATCAGTATAACTTTTATGGTGGTTAAATTTATTCCGCGTCGCCGAGACTGTCACAACTTAACACCTTCCTTATAAACATCCCCTCCTTCTTTTATTCTCTGAAGGCAGATGGTGAGCCCGTCAACACGGGAGCAGGAGAGTGACGTACCACCTTTTCAGCCACACTGCCAAACAACCAGCGGGAAGTACCCGATCTACCACGGGAATTCATAATGACCAGATCTATCTGATTATTAGTGATGTAGTCCACTATCTTTTCGGCGGGATCGCCCCAGGCTACGGTGGTTTTGGCGGCTATGCCATCTTCCTTCAGATCAGCTGCTATCTTAGATAGGTACTCCA
This sequence comes from uncultured Methanocellales archaeon, assembly GCA_964412405.1. Lineage (GTDB taxonomy): Archaea > Halobacteriota > UBA148 > UBA148 > JAJOKI01 > JAJOKI01. The sequence goes on from CAYPOB010000016.1 coordinate 9,253, forward strand.
TGACTTCAGCCTCCATTTTCTCCTTGATATCGGGGCGCCACTCTTTGCCCGTCTCATAAACCTGTCCTGCCATATAAACGTCAGCAGCCCTTGGAGTAGGCAGTACCCTGAGTAAGACCACCTCCGGAACGCTGCATCCGGTAGCGATGGCCTTAACGTGGCCAAGAATACGTTCCGCTAATTTCGAACCATCTAATGGTGCCAGTATTTTTTTGTACATACTTCTTCCTCCCTTTTACATACTTCTTCCTTTTTCTGTTCCGCTCCGATTTCAATAATTGCTATATACTTTACCCCATCTTAATAACATTGCATTGTCCCTTTTTCCTCCCTCAACAATCATGTCTTTTCTCTCATCTACAATAGTGCGGGAATTCCTGGAATAAGCCCGCCTGCCGCCATCGCAACGGTGCAGACAACGAATGTTATGAGCGGTATAATAACCCTATCGCTCGCCGCCAATGATTTCACTCGCTCAAGATCGCCAAGTATTCCACTATTATGAAACAGCATTGCAAGCGACCAGCCAAAAACCGGGTTTACAAGTACCCCAGCAAATATGCATATCCCTGCGCTCTGCGTATCATTGACCGTTTTTATCATCTGCATTCCTGCCTCAGCCAAGGGAAGGAACACGCCGACGATCAAGGCGACTCTAAGCACGGGTGGCCACATAGCCACATCCATTGGATAACCTATGAGGACTGCCAGGATACAACCGATCCCCGTCAATATCGCTCCTGCTGGAATCGGCCTTTTGGCGATGCCCGCTGGAATCATATAAGTCCCCCACGATGAAGTGAGATTACCGCCGCCAAGAATGCTTCCGATAGCCTGTCTCACTGAACATACAACCATGGTGTCGTCGACATCCATCAGGACCTTTTCTGAATTTTTCGGATAGTTTATTTCCTGAAATACCCTGTGTCCTAAGAAATCAGGCGGCCACATAGCAATCGCCAGTATGGCAAAAGGCAATACGGCAATAAAGTGTCCTAAATTCGGCATGCCGAGCATCCAACCAGTATCAGCACCCCACCAGTAGAGTGGGTTCATGTTAGGGATGCCGGGGCTGGTTACGAAGTTGAACGGAGCTCCCATAATCAGAGCGATAACGATCGCAAATAGTGAGCATAACGGTATGGCCATCCATCGCTTATTTATTCTTGCTAGATAGGCGTAGACGAGGATGGTAACACATACAATTACGAGAAAAATCACTTCCGTCCCAAGACCGACGGCCCACGTCCTTAATGCCCCTATTTGCCCCATAATCCCTAAAAATCCAAGTAGTATAAGCAATCCACCGCGCACGCCGGTTCCAGTTAGTTCAACCAGCCTGGATCCGCCCTTTACAAAACCTAATATCAAGCCAAAGATGCCGACCATTACCCCGAGAGCGAGAGGATGTCCTCCCGCAAGAACGATCAGCGCGATAAGGGGGATCATCGGACCATGGCATCCTGGTAGATTTACCCTGGGATTTATGAATCCGCATATGGGAATCACAAAGAGCAACGCGGCGATCAACATTTCGAATCGAACGTTCTCCACGACGAATTCAGGTGTGAGTCCAAATCCCGCAGCAAAGGCACCCACAATGGCGGTGGTCATCACAATTTTTCCGATGGTTCCTGCAATCGCTGGAACGAGATCCTCAATTTCAAAATTAAAATCTCGCTTTGGAAGGTTGAGGCGCCAGCGCTTTGGGGCCATTATTTTGAGCTCGTTTTCCAAATATTCTTCCCTTACTGCAAATTCGCTTGCCGGGCGATGAAGATCTTGATAGTTGCTATTTTCTTTCGTCATCTCAATTTACTCCATTCCATTATTTTGCTTTACCTTTACTATGATCCATCTTTCAGTCTCAAAGAGGTGGCTATCAACTTAACACCTTCATATTGTAAGGGCTGCTGTTTCGTTCAATGAGTTCATCAAATATCTCTCATATATATCATTATCATATATGATATCTACAATTTCCATGAAGTGTAGGTTAGTATATATATTTTGCTATTTTAATTTTTGTCGTAATTTAGGGGCATTTTTAGTTAGGCTAATGTCATCTCCAAGAGTGTTAATGGGGTAAAAAAAATTCATCACCCAGTTTTACGACAGAACCCTATTTTGCGGATTTATAAGAGCCATGATTATCGAATGACGCTATTGATAAGTCTTAAAATGCGGCACCCCAAACTCCTTTTCCTGAAAAAATCGCACGGCATCGCCTGCCTTGCGCTCGTCGTCAACGCATGCATAAATCCGCATTTTAGATACGCGCGCCCTGTGTCCACAAGGGCATGCCCGCGTCTTCTGGCTTTCCTTGGCATAAATAAATCGCCCGCAAGCGCTGCACCTAATCACTAAATACATCTCTTGCCCCCCTATATGATGTTATCGTTCAGCTCACCCCGAAAGCATCAAACGTTGCCTGTTTTGGTCCACCATTCAACTCGACGTCAGAATGCCCAAAGTAGTTAAGTATCCGTGATGTAGCGGGGATCAATTGATTATTGATATAATATTCTGCATCGATTTTATATATTTTGTCATCTCCATATAGATGTCCATTTTCGTATTTGCTGAACACATCGACTGGATATGCCCTGTCCCCGATGCTGCCCGATCCCCTGACTATCACATACGCTATTTTCGTCCCCACTTCTATCGGTATTTTTGCCCTTTTTGCCGCCCTTACATGCGCCTGTATCGATTCATAGCTGGATATCTTTTTGGTCAAAGTTTTATATATCACGAGCTTTTCCAAAGGTACTTTCCCCTCCTTGACCTGCTGCACGATGCCCTGGACCAATCGTACCGCTTTGGCAGGGTCTCTTTCCCGGAGTATCACTTCGATCACCTGGGCCTGGGTCTCCTTTGCCAGGGAACACCAATCCCCTCTGCGAACTTCCAGTCCCTTGATAACGATCTCGCCACCCATGGTGAGACCTGCGTAGCGCTTCTTCTTCTCGGTGAAGAATATCACCTCATAATAGTTCTCGATATCCAGTTCCAGAGGGAATTCCCTGGATATGACATCTGAAAGTTCCTTTGCGCGTCCCCACAATTCCCTATCTGCTTTGATAAAAAGACTGTCGGTATCTCCGTACAGCACCTCAAGCCCCATTTCCTCGGCCTTCTGAATGCTGCCCCTGATAAAGTAGCGCCCCCAGGCAGTGGTCGCCTCTGCGCATTCTTTACGATACCAGCGGGCTGCAGACCAGCCCGTATATCCATAAAACGCATTAGTGAGTATCTTGATGGCGTTTTGACGGATATCGAGCAATTGATATTCATATGTGTCCCTGTCGTGTTTCGCAAGTTCGCGTTTCAATTTATTGCGCTTGGCAACCATGTCCTGAAGAATCCGTTTGAAGAAGCCGTCTGGCTTTTTCCGAAACTTATATCCGACCTCTGGCGCCTCAAAGAACTCGTCGCCATCTGATATTACGGTATCCGGCGATATGTTGAATGAAATCATTATCGAGGGATACATCGCTGAAAAGTCCAGACATACCACATTTTCATGTATGCCTTTTTTCGGTTCGAGAACGAAACCGCCAGCATATGGCGCACTGACTCCTCCCTTGGAGGGCACCAGCTCTCCTATTTTATATGCCTCAGCACTCAAAAATGATTCTACCTGGCGCCCACGCCCCATCTTTGATACCTCGTCCAGCGGCTGCCTGCTCATTCTCGCGAATTCATATTGCAGCGGGAGCATCTTTTCCGCTATTGCGAGTGTGCTATTAACATCATCTCTAGCATATTCAAGAAGGGTCTTGCGCTTTTCAGGGTCTTCCCAGTACTGATGTATCTCCGATGCAGGTAAATTGACACGCTCGGACTTTTTCATTACGCCCAGAAAATCCGCAACATTTTCCAGTGTCTTGACCTTGACACTGCCCAGGTCCCTGTCGACGACACGGTACAAATCGACGTTAAGTCTGCCAGCAATGGATATTGTTCTACGAATGCCAGGACGAAGCTGTGGAGTGCTTCCATCCTTCCCTATCTTGAGCGGGATTTTAGCAAGTTCGGCGCGGTGCAAGAGGTACGGCCAATCAAAGTTGTCTGAATTGTAACCGCATATCACGTCTGGATTGACGTCATGTATAAAATCGACAAACTTCCCGATTAGAGATCGTTCGTCCTTGGATGTGAGCAATTTAACGTCGCCGCGATTCGTCGCCACCCCTATAATGATGATTGGATCGCACTTTGGGCTCGGCATGCCCCGGGGGTTTATCATCTCGCAATCGAATGCCATTATCCGGATATCGGGGTTCCCCTCTCTCTTTTGTGGCTTAACCTCGCTCGCCTCAAGCGCATACTCTGCATACTCGATGTCGATCGGTTTTCCCTGCACGATGATGCCATCCATGGGCGCCAGACCATGATCGATAATATACCTCACCGCAAACAGCACATCTGCTTCTCTGACATCCATGCCAAGAGCACCAACGGCCTCACGCAGGCTTGGCACGTGCTGAGGATGTTCTACGATTATTTTAAAGGCCCCAACCTCTTTCCCAAAATCCCTCCTTTTGACGGTCTCAACTCGTTTTGGGGATATCGTCTCACCATACCGCGTTACCCTAATTGCCATGATATCGTCGGCGCCTTTGTTTTCTGACCTGAATCTGTGGTCTGTGGCACCCACCGCATAAAAATACGGCTCAAAGTTTGAATCAAAGACGACCACATCTCTCCCCTGGTCGTCCTTGCACCAGAGCCTGATTATGGCTTTGGCTTCCTGAGTTATGTAATCGACGTCAAGCAGCCAGCCACTGAGTTGATTCATCCATAAATGATGGGTATGGATACATTAAATACTTGCGGCAAAAACGATAGAACCAAAGAAAGCTCTGCCTTCTTCGACCTGATGCCGCCTATTATTTATGTAATATGATTACGCTTTATTAAACGATGAACAGGGACTATCTAAAATATTTCCCAAAGGAATCACCCTACCCCAACCAGGACAGGGCGATGGATGACCTGTATCGGGCGCTGTCAGATCGCCATATCGTTTTGTTCGAAGGGGCATGTGGTACCGGCAAGACCTTGAGCGCTCTCGTTCCATCACTGCATATCGCACAACAGAACGATAAAACGGTCGTCATTGCCACCAACGTCCATCAACAAATGCTACAGTTCATAGACGAGGCAAAGGAGATCCGAAGGATAGCAGATATCAAAGTCATCGTCCTTAAGGGCAAACTGCATATGTGCCCTGTCGAAAAGAACTATGAAGAGTGTGACGTTAGCAGGGAGAACACGTATGAATTGATCAAATTAGAGCAAAACATGAATCAATCCTATGCAAATGATATGCGCATAAGGACTTTAAAAAAGCGATCATGCGGACACCTGCTTCAGACGCTCAAAGGAGATAACGTTGAATTTTATGAGTGGCTCTTTTCAGGAGTTAGAACCCCTGAGGAAGTTGAAGCGTGGGCGTCTAATGATGGAACATGCGGCTATGAATTGTTAAAAAGAGAGATGTACAATGCAGACCTGGTCATCTGCAATTATCATCACCTATTAAACCCAGATATCCTTACGAAGTTTCTATCGTGGATTGGTCGCGGACCGGAGGACATTATAGCGATATTCGACGAAGCGCACAACATCGAATCGGCAGCAAGGTTGCATTCATCACTAACACTGACCGAGTACACCATAGAACAGGCACTGAACGAACTGAGGGATACGGGTGCACATGAAGATGCTGTCGAAAAACTGCTTCGCGCACTGAGAGATGCCCTTAGGGAGACGTATGAGTCGAAGTTTGCCTTTGGTGAAAAGGAACGTATCGGCGTCGAATGGCACGATGTTAGTATACGGGAGCCATCGGGCACCGAGGACCTGTTGAGCGTCAACCTCCACAGGCGCCTTCTTGATGCTGATGTATTGGTCGAACGGGCACATACCCTCGGCAGCGAATTTGACGCCATATACTGCAATCAATACAAAGAGGGATTGTCCGAGACAAAGAAGAGCTCCCATCTCATCGCGGTTTCAACGTTTCTCGAGAATTATCTGAGACTAGCAGGAGACCCGGGGTACTACCCATTGATCAACATCAGAAGGGGACAGGGTGGCGAGATAACCGGCAGAATCGAACTTTTCTCATGCATCCCCAAGAACGTAACTATGTCCCTGTTCAACTCATTTTATTCTGCGATCCTCATGTCTGCCACCCTGCGACCATTCGACGTTGTCAAAACGACGCTGGGCATCGATAGAGACGTGAGTAAAATCGCATATGGTTCTCCTTTCCCAAGAAATCGCAGGCATACCATTGCGGTGACCGCACCCCCTCTATTTGCGAGAAATCGAGACGACCAGGAAGTCATAGATGCCATCACAAGGGTTCTGAAGGACATTATAGAACAATCCGATGGAAATGTCCTGATATTCTTTCCGAATTTTAGCGAGGCGGCACGGTATTATGACCTTCTGGTCTCCAATCTGCAGGATTTGAGTATCAGCGTGCCCATGTTTTTAGACAGGGTTGGCGTTTCCGCAATGGATGTAATGGAGGAATTCTTAAAGATAGGAAAATCCGGTGGGAAAGCCGTACTGCTCTCATATTTATGGGGAACACTGACCGAAGGGATAGACTATAAAGACGGTCGTGCACGAACTGTCGTAATCGTGGGTGTTGGCTACCCTGCCCTGAGCGATAAAACCAGGGCCATTCAGTATTCATATGACTATGAATTCGGCGCTGGAAAGGGATGGCGTTATGCGATTGAGACTCCCATGATCAGAAAAGTCAGACAGGCAATGGGAAGGGTAATCAGGTCGCCAGAAGATTACGGCGTAAGGATATTATTGGATGTACGATATACGAGTGAATCTACAAAAACGATGGGTAAATATTCGATATATCCACGTCTTCCGCCAGACGAGAGAGAGGAAATAATAGATGTGGCGCCGGAGAAGGTCAAATATGCGCTGATGAATTTCTTTAACGACATCAAACAGAAGTCGGCTTGATATATTAAATAATCCAAATGATAAAAGTCTTTCAATCCT
>CAYPOB010000017.1:0-15657 GCA_964412405.1 uncultured Methanocellales archaeon
CAGAAGTTTTCCAAAGAGAAAATCCCGGATTTGATGTTGTGATTGCTAATCCGCCTTATGTGGACTCAGAGACCATGGTAAAGAATGCCCCTAAGATAAGAGAAATATATACAAACAAATTTAATTCAGCTAAAGGGAATTGGGATTTATTTATCATTTTTATTGAACAAGGATTATATTTACTAAGAAAAAATGGGGCAATAAGTTATATCACACCAAACAAATTAATCGGAGCAAAATACTCAGAAACACTAAGAAAAATTCTAATTCAGAAGAATATTATTGAAATAAGAGACTATTCAAAAGTTAATGTCTTCAAAGAGGCTAATGTATATCCAGTAACTTTTGTCCTTATTAATAACAATGAGCAAAAAGATGTTTTAATGACTTTGATGGATTCAGTCACTAATATCGAAAATAAGCATTTAATACCCAAAGAGATATTTTACCAGGATATAGATTGGGCTAGGTATTTTGTGAAGAATAAATCTGCTTTAGATATTTTGATTAAATTTAATCAGTATGAGCCTCTTGTGAACTTCTTTCCAGAAATTTCTGGTGCAGCTACTGTAAATGAAGCTTACGAACTAAAAAAGATATTAATTGATAATAAAAATAAACTCAAGAATGCTAAAAAGTTTATCAATACTGGTACGATTGATCCATTTGTGAGTTTATGGGGTGTAAAGAAAACAAATTATATTAAGCAATCATATCACCATCCAATAGTCTTAGATTCAGACTTAAAGAATTTTCGTTTGAATAGATATAATCAGGCATGTTCTGAAAAGATTATTATTGGAGGGATGACTAAAAATTTGGAATGCTATTATGATAAGGGAAACTATTTGGCTGGCAAATCCACAACAATAATTTTATCAAGTAATAGAAATTTAAAATTATTAGTAGCTATCTTAAACAGCAAATTAATCTCATTTTGGTATAGGATTTATTTTAAATCTTTATCATTAGCAGGAGGTTTTCTTAGAATTGGAAACAATGAAATTAAGAAAATCCCATTCCCTGATATGAATAAAGAACAACAAAAACCATTCATTAAACTAGTCGACCAAATCCTCTCCATAACTAAAGACAATGATTACTTAGATAGTTCTGACAAGCAGGCTAAAGTCAAGAGATTGGAAAAAGAAATTGACCAGATAGTTTACAAACTCTATGGCTTAAGTAAAGATGAGATTAAGATTGTTAAGGAGTTTGGTGAAAAATGAGACTTACTAGATTTAAAATCGAGAAGTTTAGATCTATTGAAGAAGCTGAAATTATTTTTCCAGAGAAAAAGCCAGTTATTTTGTTCGGTCCCAATAATGTAGGAAAATCAAATATTTTATCTGCGTTGGACATAATGCTCGGAGAAAGACATGCTTCTTATTATGATTTTGAAGAAAGCGATTTTTTTATGAGAGATAAAGATGGAAATCCTAACATTTGTTTTACTGCTTGTTTCGATGAGAATTATTATTCTGGAAATGCCTACAATCCAGCCACTAGTGAAATATGTTTTACCACAAATAAAGAGTTCCCTAGAAAAAAAGAATCCTCTTTCCATTATAAGCCAGAAACTAACTCTGGGGCGAAAATATTTTTATCAAATGATGATAAAAAAAAATGTCAGGTTGTATTAATTGATGCTGGGAGAGACATTAACAAGCAGTTAAGTTATATTAGCAAATATACCATCTTAAGTAAAATGGCTAAGAATATGCACAAAGCTATGCAATCCTTTGTCAAATCAGACTTAGATGATAAATTTTCTGAAATTAAACAAATATTCGAATCAGTGCCAGAATATAAAGCATTTCATGAAAAACTACAAACAGCATTCCAAAGCAATATAGACGGCTTTGAACATAAGCTGGAAATTGATTTATCTGCTTGTGATCCAAATAATTATTTTAACTCATTAAGAATAGTTGCAAAACAAGGAGATCAAGTTTGTTCATTTGACGAGTTTGGTACAGGGGAACAGCAAATTTTGCTTTTATCATTTGTTAAAGCTTATGCTGAAACTTTTAAAGGTGAAACATTTATATTGGGCATAGAAGAACCAGAAGCATATTTGCATCCAATCGCTCAAAGATGGTTATCTAAAAATATTTCTAATCTTGCCAAGACGAATGTTCAGGTTATCATATCAACTCATTCCCCTGAGTTTTTAGATATAGAAAACTTAGAAGGGTTTATTAAAGTTTATAAGGAATATCACAAAACAAAGATATTACAACACACTCCCCAAACTTTAGTAGAGGAATGTATTAAATTAAAAGTTCCAGCACAATCAATAAATACCTCTAATGTTTTAACATTTTATAAAACAAAAACTTTTTATGATCAATTAAGAGGATTTTTTGCTAGGAAAATTATTTTGGTAGAAGGCGAAAGCGAATTTTTTTCAATTTCAAATTATTTTAAGAATTGCGATTACGACCTTACAAGAAATGGAGTTGAGATAATAAATTGCAGAGGAAAGGCACAGATAACAAGGAATTATAGACTATTCAAAAGTTATTCTTACAAATGCTTTTGTTTGTTTGATGCAGACACAGAAAAAGGCAATAATCAGGAGTTTGCAGATTTATTTGACTTTAATAGTCAGCAAATGGATACAGATGAAAATAAATTTACTGTAGGAGAGGAATATGGCTATTTTAGTAAGGACTTTGAGTCTTACTTAAGAGCAAACATCTCTGAATATCAAAACAAGGAAAGAGAAATAAATTCAGGCAAGGTAATCAATGCTAAGATTATATCAGAGCAGAATAAGGATTTCAAACCAGAATTTATTAACATAATTGCTGAAAAATTGAGGTTACTAAAAAATGAATAAACCAACCTACAAAATCTCACCATCAAGCATAAATTTAATGATAGAATGTCCTAGATGCTTCTGGCTTCAACTAGTCAAAAAAATAAGAAGACCAGATACACCGTTTCCAAGCTTGCCTTCTGGAATGGATAAGGTTCTAAAGGAACATTTTGATAGATTTATGGAAAAAGACGAACTTCCTCCAGAATTAAGAGAACAAGAATGTGCTAAAGATGGATGTAAATTATTCAATGATAAAGAAAAACTAAAGATATGGAGAAATAATTTCAGGGGCATTGAATTATTGGATAAAAAATCAAATATTCTACTCCGTGGTGCAATTGACAATATTTTAATTAAAGGAAAGAAATTAATCGTATTGGATTACAAAACAAGAGGATATCCAGTAAAAGACGATACACATAAGTATTATATCACTCAGATGGATATCTATAATTTTCTGTTAAGAGAAAACGGCTATGAAACAGAAGATTACACTTACTTATTATTTTATTATCCAAATACAGTTACAGAAACAGGAGAAGTAATTTTTGATACTAAATTGGTCAAAATAAAGACAGACCCAAAAAGAGGAGAGAAGGTATTTGAGCAGGCTATAAAAATCCTGCAATTAGGAAAACCACCAGAAGCTAGTCAGGAATGTGGATTTTGTAAATGGAGACAAATATAACCTTAAAGGTTCAATAAATATATTTAGTCGAATCAACTGAGCATATACAACTTATTTATACAACGGTCTTAGATTGGTTGTAATATCAATGAATCAAAAAGGAGATTGCCAATGGAAGACGTTTTAAGAGCGCTTTTGAATGGAAAAATCGATATAGCCACCGCCAAGAATAAACTGAGGGTGCTGAACATAAAAAAGGTGGCAGAGGTTGCGAAACTCGATGTAAACAGGGCACAGAGGACCGGGGCTCCAGAAGCGATTTTGGCGCAGGACAAACATCCCGAAGATGTGAGAAGGCTTGCATTGGCGATGGCAGAAGAGAACGGATACGTCCTGATAACCCGGGTGAAAGAAGGCGACGTATCTGAACTTGAGAGTAACCTGCCCGATGGTTATGAGCTGATGCGCAACCAAAAGGCCAGGACGGTCATACTTAAACGCGAGGGACATGTCTTTCCAAAAACGGGCAAAATTGGGGTGCTGGCAGCGGGCACAGCAGACATTTCTGTAGCGGAGGAGGTGGTGGTGACCGCCGAGGTCATGGGATGCGAAGTGATAAAGGCATATGACGTCGGAGTGGCAGGAATTCATCGACTCTATGAGCCCCTGACGGAGATGCTGGAAAAAAATGTAGCCGCGATAGCAGTGGTTGCCGGTATGGATGCGGTGCTCCCCATCGTAGTGTCGAGCCACGTTGACGTTCCGGTGGTCGGCGTACCAACGTCTGTTGGATATGGAATGGGCAAAGATGGCATAGCAGGGCTTATGACCATGCTTCAAACCTGTTCGCCAGGGCTGGCTGTTGTTAACATAGACAATGGTTTCGGAGCTGGTGTTTTTGCCGCCATCATAGCCAAGCAGTCGAGGATATAAAATGGTGATAGAGGCGCTAACATCAAACCCGCCGATAAAAATAGGCATAATCGGTGGAGGGCAACTGGGAAAGATGATGGCACAGGAAGCGAAGAAAATGGGGTTTTATGTTGCGATATTGGACCCGACGCCCAATTGTCCTGCTGCCCAACTCGCAGATGGGCATATCATTGGAAGTTTCTATGATGGGGAGAAAATAAGGGAAATTGTTTCAGGCAGTGATGTCACCACCTATGATATTGAGCACATCGACGCAGGTGTTTTAAAAGAGCTGGAAGGCGAGGGACACATAATCCATCCATCACCAGATACCCTTAGAACCATACAGAACAGGCTATGGCAGAAGGATTTGTTGAAGAAGGCAGGGCTTCCAATTCCCCGGTATGAGAAAGTGGAAAGTTTGGATTGCATTATCAGGGCAAGCGAAGAACTAGGATTCCCGGTTATTCTCAAAACATTCAAGGGAGGGTATGACGGTCGGGGCAATTGCGTGATTCACGACAGAGGTCAAATAGAGTCGGCATTCCATTCATTTTTAGAGAAAAATTTCTATAGAAATTTTTCAGATAAAGGATTAATAGTGGAGGAGTTCATCGATTTTGAAAAAGAGCTGGCAGTGATGGCGGCGAGAGGCACGCAGGGCGAGGTCAAATGTCATCCAGTGGTGGAGACCATACACAAAGATAACATCTGCCATACAGTGATCGCTCCTGCCAGGGTCGGAGAAGACACCCAAAGCAAAGCAAAAGAGGTTGCAATGAAAACCATGAAGGTGCTAAAAGGCGCAGGGATTTTTGGGATAGAGATGTTTCTCCTAAATGGGGAAGTGCTGATAAACGAGATAGCACCCAGACCCCATAATAGTGGGCATTACACGATAGAGGCATGCGTAACTTCCCAATTTGAGCAGCACATTCGTGCGATAACGGGATTGTCCCTTGGTTCGACGGAACTGTTAACCCCTGCAGTTATGATAAACATTCTGGGGGAGGGAGAGTATGAGGGACCCGCCATCCTGGGGGGAATACAAGGGGCTTTATCGATTCCTGGCGTAGCATTACATTTCTATGGAAAGGCGATGACGAAGCCACAGAGGAAGATGGGGCACATAACTGCTATAGATGAGGATGTCGAAAAGGCAATGGAAAAAGCAAATAGGGCAAGAAGTTTTCTTAGGATGATGGCAAAGGAGGTCTAAAAATGGAAAAATTAGTGGGAATTATCATGGGCAGCGACTCCGATCTGCCGGTGATGAAGGCAGCAGCAGAGGTATTGGACGATTTCGGCATAAGATATGAGCTCACGATCGTATCAGCGCATAGGACTCCAGATAGGATGTTTGAATATGCATCTACGGCGGAAAAAAAGGGGATAGAGGTAATAATCGCCGGGGCTGGCGGAGCCGCTCACCTGCCAGGCATGGTGGCATCCATAAGCCCATTGCCTGTCATCGGCGTGCCCATCGAAACGTCCGCTCTAAAGGGGGCGGATTCCCTCTATTCTATCGTGCAGATGCCGGCCGGGGTGCCAGTTGCAACCGTGGCGATAAACAATGCTAAAAATGCCGGAATTTTGGCGGCGCAGATTCTCGGAATAAAGCATCCTGGGATCAGAGAAAAGGTCAAACTGTACAAAGAAAAATTGAGGGAAGAGGTAGAAGAGAAAGCGAGGAAGTTGGAGATGGGGCGATAAAACCGCAAGGTATATATAATTAATAATCATTATGATTTTGCGAACCAGATGAAATAACAGGGTGTATAAATGGAATTATTGGATATAATATTAACACAGATTTTCTCTCCACCGATATTGTTCTTTGCATTGGGAATGTTCGCTGCGCTGGCAGGGTCCGATTTGAAGATACCAGAAGATATGAGTACTGCGATGCTGCTCTTCTTATTAGCTGCCATCGGCTTGGAGGGTGGAGTGGGAATTGCAAAAGTGGGTATAGGAGCTGTGTTGGCACCAGCGTTGGCAGCTATTGTTCTGGGCGTGGGCATAGTGTTGCTGGGATACACCATCTTAACCAGATTCAAATTCGATGTCGCCAATGCCGGAGCAATTGCCGGACACTATGGTGCCGTGGGCGCTGCAACAATGGTTGCCGGGCTCGCCTTCTTAGATGGACTTGGGGTGTATTATGAAGCATTCATACCTGCCCTATATCCTTTAATGGATAGTCCAGCCATACTCACTGCTATACTCTTATCACGCTTTGCAATCGCGAAAACGAAAGTGGGCGCTGACGTGAAAGTTAACACGCTTAAACTCCTCAAGGAGGGCATTCTTGGAAAAGCGGTTCTACTTTTAATGGCCAGTATGGTCATAGGTTATGTTGCAGGGTATGAAGGGACAAAACAGATTATGCCATTCTTTGATGATATGTTTGTAGGGGTTTTGTGTTTGTTCCTGCTTGATATGGGGATAGTCGCAGCTGCGAGGTTGAAGGAATGGAAAATAGTCGGCACTCGTCTACTTGCCTTCGCACTTTTTATGCCGCCAATTCATGGAATCGCGGGGGTACTTCTTGGCACTTTTGCAGGACTGAGCGTGGGCGGGGCAACTATGCTTGGCGTGATGGCTTCGAGTGCTTCATTTATCTCAGCACCAGCGGCGATGAGGGCAGCAATCCCAGAGGCAAACCCATCGCTCTCACTAACCGCGTCGGTGGCATTGACATTTCCGGTTAGTATCATCATATCCATTCCGCTCTGTTATATGATAGCCCAATTATTAGTATAATGGGTGATGAAAATCATGGAATTCCATAAAGCAAAAAAAGTGGTGATTGTAACAGAGGCATCTATATTAGATGACGTCATCGAGACGATAACCGAACTTGGTGCCGATGGTTACACTGTACAGAGTGCTACGGGCAAAGGAGAAAGGGGCGTAAGGTCTGGAAATAATTTTAGCGATCTGTTTAAGAACGTCAGAATAGAGACCATAACAAACGAAGGGGTAGCCAAGAAAATAGCCGTTGAAATTATGGAGAGATTCTTTAAAAACTATGCTGGTATAGTCTACATACTGGATGTGGAGGTAATCAGAGCGAAGAAGTTTCATGTGCCTGAATGACCACGTATGCACAACATCGTCAAAAGAGAGACCGCCAACTTAACACACCTATATGTTATAGGGGGAGGTGAAACATTCAATCCATATGCGGGGCTCTCTTTAGGCAGCCTGAATGGAAACAGATCTTAGAACCTCTTTGTCCCTTTTTTAATAGTGTATAAAGTATAACTTTATGCACAGAAATTCCATAGGAATGTTTCTGAACTCAAGTAAATCCGAACGAAGTGAGGATTTTCTTGTATCTCGAACCATATGCATCAACATAGTTTTCATTCCTTCTATGGTTTCAACAGAAGGGGAGAGTTGGGGCATTGACTTTTCCTCAAGTTGACAGATTCGCACAACATCGTCAAAAGACGAAATTTTATATATAATGGTGAACCATTAAATGTTCTGCACATATAATCGTTACAATGATGAGGTAACGTGTGAAAAAGGATGAGATGAACCTCTATATATCCTCTCTTCATCATCAATATCGCGAAAAACGATGGCAGGAATATCACATGGCATCTGTAATATTTTTACAAAAAGATTATAAGGTCGTCCCCGGTCCCGAGGCATATCTATCGCCAGCGGCTGCATCGATGGGCATAGTGCTTCCCGAAAAAGGACAGGGATTGATTGAGGGGCAGATCGTGTCCGAGAAGGTGGCAATGGAGGCAATTGCCAAAAAATTACTTGGCGCCAAAAATCCTACGTTTTTCCCTGGGCCAAACGTATTGTGGGCAGTGTCAGAAAAGGTAGTAGCCAAGGCAGGCGCACTGCAGGAGATGGTAAAAGCAGTGCCAGGGATGAAAATTATACCAATGCCAGATTACAGGCCAAAGTATCCGATGATCGATCCAGAAGTGGAGATCAATCCCAATCACCCCAATTTGACGATATGGCACAACGACATAGATGTATGTGTTTTTGCCGGGGTTCACTGCCATTATGCAAACTTGGCTTTGAAGATCATCAGGGGCGGGACTGATTGTTATACGATAGCGCTATGTGCCGATGCTGGCCATGAGGATGCGATGATATCTCTCAGAGATGTCCACGCCGAGGATATACGGAGATTGACGAAGGTCATAGAAAAACTTAGAGAGGGGTCAAAATGAAGGAAAGGAAGGCGGTGGACCCTGAATACCTGCTCAAAGAAGCTCCGCGCAAAAAGAAATTTCTGATTGGAAATGAGGCGGTTGCCGAGGCGGTGAAGCGGGCCAATGTCGACATAGGAGTTTCATATCCCATTACGCCGCAGAGCGAGGCGATGCATTTAGTGGGGGATATTTATGCAGAGGGCTATCTGAAGGATTACTATCGGGCTGAGCATGAACTTGGTGCAATGGCTGCTGTGGCTGGTGCAGCAATGGGTGGCTCTAGAACTTTCACCGCTACCTCCGGGCCTGGTACATTAAGGGGGTTTGAGATGTATCCCTGTTGGGCGGGCGCTAGATTGCCCATTGTATGTGCATTTATGTGTAGGGGTGTAAACTCGCCGCTGACCATTCAGCCAGATAACATCGAGATTGGATGGTTGATGGACACGGGAATGATGATATTTCATGCCGAAAATCCCCAGGAATTTTTTGATATGATCCTTCAGGCATATGTCATAGCCGAACAACCCGAGGTGCACATACCAGTTGGTGTGTGCGTAGATGGCTTCTTTGTAACGCATACAAGGGAGATCGTCGAGGTAACGCCAGAAAATGAGATGATTGCTCCATATGACCCATCCAGCTCCCCCTGTCCTACGATGGATATGGAGACGCCGCCGATAAGGCAGATGAGAGATCCATTCGTCATGAAAAGCAACTACATAAGTTATAATACCCATGCCAGCTGGCAGCAAGAGGTCCGTGCTGCAGCAGAACGCGCCCGAAAACATATTGCAAGACATATAGGGAGTTCTATCGAAGTCACCAATCCAGATGCGGAGATATTATTGGTGGCGTCAGGCACTGCGGCTGCGCAGGCGAGAGTGGCAGCGGAGATGGCAAAGAAGGACGGTATCGATGTTGGGCTGGTGAAGGTCAAGGTGATAAGACCATTTCCAGATAAGGAGATTCGGGAACTTACAGAAAACCCGAAGGCAATCCTGGTCCCAGAGCACAATATCGTTGGATGGCTGGCGAGGGAGATCATGTCAAGAACGGATTACACAAAAGTCTTTGGAGGTCCAAGGGTATTTGGCGGCATGACGATGCCTCCCAAGGCCATACTGGATGAAATAAAAAATATAGCGAGAGTGATATAAATGATGCCTAAAATATCTCCTGGTTTCGAGGATGTATTGCCTGCAGAGTACCGAGAGCTCGTCAAGGATGGCCCCTATGGGCGAAATCTGGGAATAAAAGATCTTGGTACTTTTAAAGAATTAATAGCGGAGCATCCATTGTGTGCGGGATGTGCTCTTGGTTTATCGATAAGGTTTATCATGGCGGCCCTCCCATGTCCAGAGGACACAGTTGTAGTCGGGACCACCGGGTGTAACAGCATACTCATGCCGCAGTTGGCCATCCATAATATACACTCACTTTTTGGAAATCAAAATGCAGTGGCATCTGGTTTGAAGAGAGCGCTGAAGATAAGGTACCCAGATAAGAACAAAGATGTGGTGGTAATAGCAGGAGACGGTGGCACGGCCGATATTGGATTCGCCATGACGATGCATTCCTGGATTAGAGGGGAGAATATCGCTACGATAATGTTGGACAACGAGGGCTACTCCAACACAGGTGGACAGGAGAGTGGTATGACGCGTGAGGGTGTTGTATTGAATATGGCTCCGCTTGGGAAGAAATACCCAAAAATGCCAATGTTCGAGCTGGCCAGGGAATCTGGCTGCGTATATGTTGCTGCTGTGAGTCCTGCTAGCCCAAGGCGTCTGGAGAGGATGGTGAAGAGGGCAATACTCGTGGCAAGAGAGGTAGGGCCAACATATGTTCAAATATACTGTCCCTGTGCTACCAACTATAAATTCGATCCATCGGAGACGTTAAAGAGGACTAAAGCTGATGAGCAGATACGAGAATACATGAGCCCGGATGCGAAGGAGTTGATAGAGGGGCTGGGAGTATGAGGTTAGATATAAGGATGTCTGGACTTGGCGGACAGGGGATGGTTACAGCTGCCAATATAGTGGGCAGTGCCGCCGTAAAGGATGGGAAGTACGGCATCGTGATACCATTCTTTGGGGCAGAGAAGAGACTTGCCCCTGCGGAGAGCTATGTTCGAATATCCACGGAGGAAGTTTATGAGAAGGGAGAGGTCAACTATCCAAATGTCATAATGGTATTTCATGAAGAAGTTATCACAAAGGGAAAATGCTATACGATGCCATTTTATGATGGGCTGCAGCAAGATGGCTTACTGATAGTCAACAGTTCAGATGAGGTACTGTCTGAGCGGGATTCCCAAAGGTTAAAGGAGCGCAATACAAAAATTTTTTATGTGCCAGCATCTCAAATTGCGATGGATGTGGCTGGCACGGAGCTGGCAACGAACATGGTCATGCTTGGTTCACTGGTCGGTGCAACAGATATCGTCACATTTAATAGTCTGGAAAAGGCGATTGCGGAGAGATTTGGAAAAGGAAAGTTCACCGCCTCTGCGACAACGGCAGCGCTGGATGATGTGCTGAAAAGGAAATATGCCAAAGCACATGAACTGGTGGAAAAGAATATGGAAGCAGTTAGGGTGGCATCCAAATTGATTAAAGGTTAATAGGTGTTGAGGTTACAATTATAATGTCATTTATAGTAAAATTAGCAGAGAACCTATGTACTGGGTGCAAACAATGCATTCTTGCCTGTCCTGAGCCCAACGTCATATGGTTCAATAAGGATACGAAAAAGGTGGGGTTTTATATCGAGAGATGCAAGGGATGCGGGCTATGCGTCGAGGCATGTAAATTCAATGCTCTAGAGATCGTGTTGGCGTGATGATGGTAGGAGCGATCTGCAACTGGTATAGCCAACGACCATCGATGTTATCATCGCTGCAGCTATCAGCATGTACATTATTATTATCTGAAGCTTTACGGCATCGATTGGAGCTGCACCGCCAAGTATCATGCCAGCCATCCCCCCTGGAATGAAAACGAGCCCAACGGTTTTTGTCGTATCAATGGACGGAATCATTGCAACTCTAATGCTATTTTTCAAATAGACCATCGAGGCTTGTTTGTTTGACGCACCTAATGATATGGCGCCCTCTATTATGCTCCAGTTTGATCTTATTTCGCTATAAAGGCGTTCCATACTCAGAGAGGCGACCGTCATTGAATTGCCTATCACCATTCCGGATATTGGGATGACATATCTAGGGCTTAGCTCTATAATCTCAAATACGAGCATGATGCCAAGAGTTATGGATGTGCTGAGGAATATGGCAAGAAGCGCGTATGCCATCGAATTGGGAACGTATGTCACCCTTCTTCCAGACGTGTATCCTGCTATCGCCACCATGACTCCGATCATTATGATGACCATGCGTATGTCATCAATTTCGAATATCAAATGAATCGCCAACCCTACAGCCATCAGTTGAAAGAATGCCCGTATAGTCGCGATCAATATGTCCCGCTCGAGATCGAGTTTTTCAAAATAGGATAATAGTATGGCGAACAGTATGAGCAATAGAGAATAAAATACTTCAATCATATTATTGTATTACCCACTTATATTGAGAATGTTCCACTCCCTTATATTTTTGCCTAAGGGAGTTTTAAACCATAACTCTTTTAGACATTGGGGCAAGATATAAATCTTAAAATACACGACCAATCCCGTATGGGAGAACTAACAGGAGTGAACCGTCAATGAAAAGCGATATGATGAAAAAAGGAATCGAGAGGGCGCCCCACAGGGCATTGCTGAAGGCATGCGGCGTGACGGATGAGGGCATGGAGCGCCCCTTCATCGCAGTGGTCAACTCCTGGAACGAGATTGTGCCAGGGCATATCCATCTCCGCCAGGTCGCAGATGCCGTGAAAACGGGCATACATAGTGCAGGAGGGTCCCCCTTCGAGTTCAACACGATAGCAGTCTGCGATGGACTGGCAATGGGGCACGATGGAATGAGATATTCTCTGCCCTCCAGAGATGTCATAGCGGACTCCATAGAAATAATGATAAGGGCGCATGCGTTTGATGGAATGGTGCTCATACCTTCCTGTGACGAAATCGTCCCAGGGCATTTGATGGCGGCTGCCAGATTGGATATTCCTACAGCAGTTGTAACGGGAGGGCCAATGCACTCTGGAGTGTTTAAAGGCGAGAATGTCGATATAATAACCGTTTTCGAGGCTGTAGGTGAGCTTAAAGCAGGTAAAATAAGCGAGGATGACCTGAAGAAGCTCGAAGATTGCGCATGTCCAGGTGCCGGTAGCTGTGCTGGGATGTTCAGCGCCAATACCCTGGCATGCGGCGTAGAGGCTTTAGGACTATCTCTGCCAGGATGTGCAACCGCACATGCAACAGATGCCAGTAAGCTGAGAATTGCCAGAGAAAGTGGAAAACGGATCGTATCGCTGGTAAAAGACGACGTGACCGCACGGGACATCATGTCCTATGATGCATTTGAGAACTGGATGAGGATTTCCATGGCAACTGCTGGCTCCACTAATGATGTGCTGGAAATACTCGCGATAGCTAAAGAAGCGGACATAAAAATATCGTTAGACTTGTTCGATGATATCAGCAGGATGACGCCACATATCTGTAATATGCGTCCGGGAGGGGCCTATACCATGTTGGACCTGGATAGGGCAGGCGGCATTCCAGCACTGATGAAACGCCTGAGAAAACTGCTGAATCTGGAGTGCATCACCGTTACGGGAAAAACCGTGCGGGAAAACATAGAGAGTGCCAAGGTGATGGATGAGGGAGTGATACGTCCCCTCAGCAATCCCGTTCATTCCGAGGGAGGGATTGCCGTGTTGAGAGGTTCTTTAGCTCCGAACGGCGCAGTGGTGAAACAAACCGCTGTCGACGAGCAGATGTTAAGATATACTGGACCTGCAAGAGTCTTTGAGTCAGAAGAGGAATCAACAGAGGCAATATTGAATGGTGAAATCAAGCACGGCGACGTCATCATCATCAGATATGAGGGTCCAAAAGGGGGTCCTGGTATGCGCGAGATGCTGGCGCCAACCTCCGCGATATGTGGAATGGGGCTCAAAGTCGTATTGGTCACAGATGGTCGCTTCTCTGGTGGAACCAGAGGTCCATGCATAGGGCACGTGTCGCCGGAAGCAGCAGAAGGAGGACCAATAGCGGTCGTCGAAGAGGGGGACATGATCAAAATTGATATTCCTGCCAGAAAACTGGACCTGGCCGTAAAGGAGTCGGAAATTAAGATGCGTTTGCAGCGCTGGAAGCCCAGAGAACGAAATGTAAAGGGATATCTCCGAAGATATGCAGAGCTATGTTTGAGCTCTGACAAGGGCGCATGTATGAAATAATGGGGTAGATATGTAATGGTGTGAAGGTCTGGAGGATATGTGAAGTTTACGGAGTGATAGATAGGGGGAGTTGTCAGTGGATGATTAATAATCAAACCTTCTTTCATATTCCTTATGAGGTAACCATTCTAAAATAATCGAAATAATGATAATTTCATCCATTGCAACTGAATATAATAGTCTCCAAGCATCTGGAAGATTATATTTCCATAAATTATTTATCTCATATTTGTCGATATATCTTTTAGGTATCTGCTTTTTAGGTATTTGAATACCGCAAAACGCATTTTCAGCTATATCATCAAATGCTCGATTCAACCATTTATACAGCTTCTTATCCTCTGTTTTTGAATCTTTAAGTTTATCAAAAGCTTCTTTTAGTTTCTTATCTACAAATACAACTTTACATCCCATGTTGGACACTACCAAGAATTTTCATATTTTATCATCTTATAATTAATGTCTTGTCTGTCAAGTATTTTTTTACAAGTTCTGGATTCCATATCCAGCATATTTTTCCTTTGGAATCACGTGCTATCTTCCCAGAATCAAGTAGATAGCTGTAAATTATATCATATGTTTGATACATCATTTTTTTGGGCAGATTCTCCCACAAAGTCTTCTTTTTAAATTCTCCACTATGCTCCCTAATAAACTCCTCAACCATTAGAACGGTATCAAGCTGGGGATAATGAATTACTTTTGTTTCAGTTACGAGTCCCATATCTTCACCTTTTGGTTATATAAGTACATATAACTAATCGACAATAAGTTTTTTGGTCATCTCATAGTCAATGTTTGATTTATGATTGCATAGACACTATTCATCAAATATTTGAAAGTGGCATTCAATTTCGGCTAACGTTTCCAGCATATACGACGTTGCGACCGAAGGGAGCAATGTCCCGAAGGGCAAGGGCGTTAGCCCGTAGCGTATGTGCTGTGTTATCTGATGTGGCGGCGCAATCATCTTTTCCTCTCGTAATTTTTAATCTCACGGACATATTCAATAATTCTATTACTTTTATCCTCAAAATGAGCCATAATTTCGTTCAGAGTGGTGGAATCTTTTTCCAAGAATTGGGTAAAATAATTTAGTTGGGGGTTTCGGAGGATTTAAACTCGTGTTTTTCGGCAAATTGGTACCAAACCATCCCTTCCATTTTTTGTCACCGAGTTCTATTGAATCTTCTATTGATAGAAAGATAGGATTATCTGATTTATAAGCAATGCGGGAATGATAAATGATATTCCCCTCCTCATTATGCTTTATTTGATTGGGTATTTCTTTATACTGAGAAATGGGAAACCAACCTGTAATATAAAAGTTGCCTTGATATTTTGTCACGAAAATTATGTAGCTTCCTCCACGCTTTTTCAAATGTCGTATTCCTCTTTGATTACAGAAGGCATACTCATTATATGATTTTTCTTCATAATGAGGTTCGAGCTTTCTCTCATAAACATAATCCCTGATAGGTAATTTTGAATCGGGACATGAGATAAAATAGCAAAATTTTCCATATCCAAATCCATTTTCATCAGGGGATGGATAGTCTAACCATTTTATATTTTTCCCAGGGTTCTCTATTCTATCTAATTTCTTTGGTTTACAAGGTTTGCGTTTACAAGCCATCTCTATTCCTCCTCTAATCGAGCCACCATTTTAGATAACTACTATTTAGCGAACTTTTTATTAAGTTAGATTGCATGTAATCTATTATAGGCTTTTTA
>CAYPOB010000018.1:0-15491 GCA_964412405.1 uncultured Methanocellales archaeon
ATCGCCTCCCTTATCTCTCCATTTACCATTAACATTTGCAACCCACCATTATTTAGATACACCAGATAATAAGTTTTTAGTAAGCGCAGAGTGAAAGTGATCTGTTCCCCCTATATTCCATCATCATCCATATCCATCCCACTTGCCTTAAATCCTCTTGATATTACGGTGACTATGGTGGTTCCGCATCATGCTTTATAGTGTAGTTATCTTGATATCAATTTTGAAAGGATTATGTTCCCTCTACGGTATCTTCCCAGTTCCTCCTCACTAGTGATAGCATTGAGTTTAGTTCCAAGCTCTCCAAGGAACGTTATTCCGATTCTTTTTACTAACTTCTTTCTGGATTTAGATGAAGAACTCACAAATCGTGTTAATTCCTTAACTACCATGTTAAACAGTTCATCTATGCCTTTGGCGTTTTCGCCGAATTCAGGAAATTTAGCCTTGCTAAGCTTTTTTGAGAATTTATTGTATAACTCATCATTCTTAATCGCTGCCAGTAGTTGACGAAAATTATAGATACAGTCTTTTGGATACTTTTTTCTGAGTTCAAGTATCACCCCATTGTTCTCTGGAGAATCAAGAATTATTCCTAACTGGTGGTTAAGTTCGATGATTGTATCGTAAAGCTCACCATAGTCAACACTAACCCAAAGCGGATTGTATTTGTCTTGGATGGTCTTTCTTTTTTCAGCTATTTCTTCGTATTGCAGATTTTCTAAGTTATCCAAAATTTTTTTAATTTCCTTAGAAGGTATTCTTGAATCTTTGATATATTCTTGGTCAAACAATGGGAGAACTGCCCGTAGTTTTCTATAACTGCTTATCCTTTTACCCCAAACCAAGTACTCGCTTCTAGAAGACCATACCCTCCGTACTTCTTCTGCATGTTTTAGTATGGCATGAGTCGTTCTTATACCATTTTGTGTTAGAATTTGATGGGCTTCAGTGCAACATTCCTTGTCTCTTGGCAATGTCTTACAAAATTTTGATAGACTTTCACCTAAATCCCACATATACTCTATCCCATACTTCTCATATGCTGTTCCTATCTTGACGTCACTTTGAATTTTTTTTATTAAGTCAATCATATCACTTAAAGGCGGTGTTTTATCCGTTTGCAACAGACTGCATCCCAACATGGCCATATCAACTACCCTTCTCAAAAAACTCAAACTTAATCTCGAGAAATAAATCAGTAGCATCTATTTGAGTGTTTGCTTCCTTTTCTTTGGTTTGCTTTGCCAATTTGCATATTTCCCATATGTACAATTCTCCCAAATAATTCAGTACTTCTCTATTTGAAGGATTTGTAGGATCATCACGTTTTTTGTATCTTTCATGGGCGGAGTTTACTATAACTGTGGAAGTTACAGGGTCAAACCATGAAAGAGCATTTTCAAACTCATCAGAATGAAGAGTGATATTGAAACCTCTTGATCTCCTATGTCGTGCACGCTTCTTGGTCTTTTTTAAGTTTCCATTTGTCGCTTGTACAGATTCCAGAAGAGATTTTTTATCTCCTCCACCATCAGGTTGATATCCCTGTAGGTTAGCAGTGTCATCTGGCTGACTCCCACTTACTACATTGCTGCCTGTACCGCTACCCCTTCCCGTATCAACATGCGATGTAACAAATTGATTACCATTTTGATTCGGTGTGACTCTGCCATTTACATTTACAGTGATACTCCCATCGATGGTCTCGGCTTGCTCATCACCAGTTTTCGATGGGTAAACTGTGTTTGATTCTTGTCCTACACCTTCGCTAATGTGTATTTTATCCAATTTTTCATCTGTTGACAAACTACCTATTTGTTTAGCTATTTTAAAATGGAATATATTCTTTAACTTCAGGAAATTCTGGAGCCTCGAAACAAGTTCATTTATCTCCTGTTGCATCTTTATTTCTGTCAAGCCTTCATGATGTGCCTTTATCTCTTTTTCGAGAGTGGACTCAATTTCATCCATTTTTTCATACAGAAATTCTCTTTCAGGTCCCGGTTTTAGTGCTAGTCTTAGTTCATTTATTCGACAGAAATCACATCTTATGAAACCTGTGAGATAGTTGCTAGACCATACACTAGACTCCCCAAACTCTTCTATCTCACTTATGTGGTTATCGCCAACAGGTCTACCTTTGTACATCAAGAACGAAAGCAACCACTTATCTCTTTTTGCACGCTCTGTCAGATATAACTCAAAAACAATTTCACCTTGCTTAGCACCACCTATTAGGTAGGGCATAGGCGGAATAATTATTTTTTTCATTTGCGAGTAATCCCTATGTGCACATGCATATGAGTGATGTAGGTCAACTCTACGATCGCGGATGAGTTTTTCTTTCCCCTCCCAGATCAAAATCTCTACTTGCCCCTTGCGGATCAACTCACCAAAATGATGCTCAATCCTCTTAGTTAAAAGATTTTTATTAATTTTCTGAAATTCACCCTTCTTCCAGACTGTATAAAATGCAACTGCTCCATGATCAGATTTTACCCACTTATAAAATTCGGAATCTGACACCACACTACAACCGACTTCGATTCTTCCAGCAGAAAATTCAAGTCGAAGTGTGTTACCTTTTTCACCACCAAATGATCCGTTGTTGGGTATGTTTTTTCTCCTTGTTATGAATATGAGATTATCACAGTACGACCTGAACCCCTGTATTCCTCTTGCAAACTTACCTGTTAACTCTGGATCATATTTCTTGAGTGAATCGAAAGGTTTCTCACAAATGTGCCTGGGATTCGTAAATCCAAGCCCATTATCAATTACTATCACAGCTTCTTCTTTTTTGTCAATTATCACTTCTATCTTACCTACAAAGTTTGCATCATCCCGTCTAGCTTCTATTATTGAATCCACTCCATTTTCCACGGCTTCGCATAACATAAGAGAACTACCGCCAAGAGCCTCGAAACCAGCACCTGTTGATGTAAGGGCAGCTAGTACTTGATGGTCATCCGTTATCTTAGGCTTTATAAGCTCAATACTATCAGTTTTATTTTCTTGTTCCATATTATAGTCTAAACTCCTCTCTGCTTTTACTATTATAGACAAATCTCATCCTTGTCTCCTTCACTTGGTTCTCTATCGTTGAAAATATTTTTTCGATATCCTTCTCAGTATATTCGTATACACTACTATTTGAACAATTACCCAAGATCCTAAGCTTTTCGAGTACTGCATTCGTTCTCACAGTTGCCAATCGCTTAAATTTTTCTCCCGGATTTTCATAATTTTTTTCGTTCATTGAGTATATAGTGAGATTTTATTATATATAAAGCTTTTTATTACAATAATCTACTTTATTTTAAAATATGTAAGATAATGGATATAGTTCGAAAGTGTGTGCATATTCACAGTTTTTTGGTTAGAGCGCATATATGCTAAATCTAAAGTTTTTCATGCTCAATAATGGCGAATTATTTTTCTTTGCCAGTTCTTCAAATAATAATACCATATTAAACCCCTCTCCTTACAAAACTTCCTATATTCATCATAAACTTCAGAATCAACTTAAATATTTCCGAAACGACGAAAAATCCCCCAACTCAAGAAAACCTTTATTAATCTTGAGCAACTTGCAGAAGCAGAGTGATAGAAATATCGCAGTTGCGGGAGAAAATCCCGCTGGGATGTGGCTGATAACAGCTGAACCGTAAAACTTTGAGGAATATCAATGACAAAATCATTATATGGATATATACGCGATGCGTACAAAAAACCAGATGACACATACGTAGATGAATTGATGTGGCAGCGCCTTCAGGAATGGCGCAGAGAGCCGGTGGTAAACAGAATTGAGCGCCCAACGCGCCTCGACAGGGCGAGAGCACTTGGATATAAAAGCAAACAGGGCATAATCGTAGTCAGAGTCGGAGTACGGAGGGGCGGCAGAAGAAAGTCAAGATATATACGTGGACGCAGAACTGCGCATATGGGCATGGCTAAGATTACCGCAGGCAAAAGCATCCAGCGCATCGCCGAGGAAAGGGCTGCGCGCAGGCATCCAAATCTGGAAGTCTTAAACTCCTACTGGGTTGGCGAAGATGGCAAGAAAAAGTGGTATGAAGTCATACTCGTCGATACAGAACATCCCGTAATCAAGAGGGATTCCAATCTCAAATGGTTGTGTGCACCATCCCAGAAGGGGCGCGTCTTCAGAGGCAAGACAAGTGCAGGTATGAAGGGGCGGGGTATGCGCAAACGTGGAAAAGGCACCGAAAAAACAAGACCGAGCATACGAGCCAAGATGGGTAGGGGCAAGTGATTCATCACATCACTATCAAGGCATTTGCACATGCAACTGAAGACCCGTCCAGGGTCGAAAAAGCGTTGCGATTATTCGTTCCAGAAGACCATACAATCGAGATATGCAGGATAGAGGGGCATTTTGGAAATCCCATTACAATTTTCACGGCGAAATTGAAGAGAAGCCAGCAGTGCAGGGCGTTCATGTACGTTTTAAAGAGCGGCCTACCTTCATCTGAATTGACGATGCTGATAAATCAAGCAAATCAACGCGTCGATGATAGTTGCAATTTTTATATCAAGCTCGACAAACAGTCTGCATATGACGGCGCCGTCAGAATGGCCCAAACAGAAGATGCGATTTCGATACGAATAAAAATAAAATCCTATCCTACGAAACGCGAAAACACCATCAAAATTGTGGGGAGTTTGTTAAGCGATGCCCAAGTATTATGACCTTCATGTGCATTCCCTTCCGGAATGTGTCGATTCGCCCAGCAGATTGGGGCTGATGGCAAAGAGATATGGATATGCGGAAATAGCGATCACCAATCATTCTGACTATTGGGATGAAGCAACGGGAGATGGCATCATCAACGGCATTGAAATCGTAGCCAGCAATCCCGCTGAGTTGAGAAAAAAGATCGAAAAGTTCCGACCCAGAGTAGACGTCCTTCTCGTTCACGGTGGCGACCCCAAAATCAATCGGGCAGCGGTCGAGAATGCATGCATCGATATATTGGCGCATCCCGAGAGTGGAAGGAATGATGGATTTAATCATGTGCTCGCCAAATCTGCCGCCGACAACGATGTCGCCATTGAGTTCAATCTCGATGCACTAATATTCCTGAGAGGTGGCGCAAGGGTGCGCGCTCTTTCAGATTTTCGCCGTAATTTAAAACTGGTCAGGAAATTCGACGTATCGGCAGTTCTCACGAGCAACGCCAAATCCCATTATGATATGAGGGCACCTAAAGAGATGATCGCGCTGGCTGGTTTGTTCGGCATGACGGAGAAGGAGGCAATTCAGGCCCTCAGTACGGCCCCTGCCAGAATCATAGGGCAAAATAGGAAAAAGAGACAAGACTATATACGCGATGGGGTGGAGGTGGTGAGATGAAGATGTTACCCTCTTCGTTACGTGAGCGAAAGAGATATCTCGTATTTGAAGCCACGTCCACAGATGAAGTGAGTCGAAGAGAACTGACAAATGAGCTGTGGGCTAATGCCAGATCACTTGTGGGAGATGTCGGCACCAGCCAATGCGACCTGTGGCTGCTCAATTTCGACGGTAGATTCGGCATTCTCAGATGCGCTCACGATAAAACTGCTACAGCACGGGCAGTGCTGGCAACCATCGACAGGATTGGAAAAATTAGGGTGGGAATCGCCGTTATCGGAACTTCGGGGACGATAAAGGGTGCAACGGAAAAGTTTATACAACGAGGGAGCATACCCAAAGATACTGTAAAAATCGATCGAGTTTAGATTATAGGTGACATATCGGGAACTGTCAAGAGAATACACGGTAACGAAATCGATTTGATACCAGACGGCGATAGAATTGTAAAGCGTTCAAATGTCAATTTAGTCGGAGTCACAGTTTTTGATTTGAATAGGAGTTAAGGTGAGACAACATGCAAATGGGATCCCAGATGGCATATGATAGAACTATAACCGTTTTCAGCCCAGACGGTCGATTGTTCCAAGTAGAATACGCTAGAGAGGCGGTTAAAAGAGGGGCGACCGCGATAGGTATCAAGGCCACGGATGGAGTTGTACTATTGGTGGACAAACGAGTTTCAAATCGTTTGCTTGAGGTGCAATCTGTGGAAAAGATATTCAAAATAGATGAGCATATAGGTGCTGCTACCTCCGGACTGGTCGCTGACGCCAGAGCGTTAATTGATCTGGCGCGAGTAGAGGCACAGATAGCCAAAATAACATATGGTGAGGACATCCATATATCGGAACTGTCCAAAAAGATCTGCGATCACATGCAGAGTTACACTCAATATGGTGGCGCCCGCCCATATGGGACTGCGCTGCTAATCGCTGGAGTAAATGACGATTCTGTTCGCCTTTATGAGACAGATCCAAGCGGAACGCTACTCGAATACAAGGCGACGGGGATTGGCGCTGGACGAAACGCCGTTATGGAAGTTTTTGAGGCTAAGTATAAGGAGGACATGGGCATAGATGAGGCAGTCATGCTCGGTCTTGAGGCACTCTATAAAGTGGTAGAGAAAGAATTTAATGCTCAGACCACGGAGGTATGTGTCATCAAACTGAAAACGAGAACGTTTGAAAGATTGTCCTCTGAAGATATTTCAGCCCGCGTCCAGCAGGTCATTGCACAACATGGTTCTGATGTCAAAGAGGCCGATGTTAGAAAATCCAAAGAGTAGAGGATCCTCATGGTTGCCATCGATAAAGCCGTAACTGCCAGATATAAAAAACATGGAATGTATTTTGAGATTTTAGTCGACCCAGAGATGGCAATCATCTTTAAACGAGAAGACGAGGGAGATACCAGTATCGATATGATGCTGGCTGCAGAAGACGTATTCGAGGATGCGAGTAGGGGAGACAGGGTCTCCGAGGAAGATTTGATAAAAGCCTTCGGCACCACCGATATAACCACTATCACAAAGGAGATAATCCTCCGTGGAGAACTTCAGCTGACGTCCGATCAGCGAAAGCGCATGCAGGAAGATAAGCGTAAACGGGTGATCGATGTGATTGCTCAAAATGCCATCAATCCTCAGACGAGCACCCCTCACCCACCTACCAGAATCGAAAAGGCAATGGAAGAGGCTGGCGTGCACATCGATCTGTTTAAAGGAGTGGATGAACTGGTGAAGGAGGTCATGAAAAAGATTAGGCCCATAATCCCCATCCGCTTTGAGGAGGTGAACATCGCGGTAAAGATTTCCCCACTATACGCTGCCAAATCATACGGCGAAATCGCGAGTTTTGGGTCGTTACAAAAGCAGGAATGGCAAGATGATGGGTCGTGGATCGCCGTTGTTAAGATTCCGGCAGGAATGCAAGACGATTTCTTTAACCTTGTGAACCATCTTACAAAAGGAGACGCCGAGACCAAACTATTAAGGTAGATATAGGCATACTTGAGAGGATACATAGAGGTCATAGTTACATGAATAAAAATTTGGTGATTCCGGGAGATTTACTCTCAAGTGACGTTAAGCAGGCAGGAGATGGTACTTATGTTAAAGACGGACAGGTCTTCGCTGCCCTATTTGGCTTTATGAATAAAAAGGATCGAATCCAGGTAATTCCACTCGCGGGGAAATACATGCCACAGGGTGGCGATGTCGTCATCGGGAAAATAGTAGATGTCCGTTTTTCAAATTGGTTGGTGGATATCAGCTCACCATATGTGGCACTTTTACATATTTCAGAGTACCCTGAGCGAATAGATGCCGACCAGATGGGCCAATATTTAGGAATTGGAGATTTGGTCGTTGGAGGAGTAAAAGACGTGGATGTAACCATGAAAGTGGAGTTGACCATGTATGGGGAGTCGTTCAAAAAAATTGATAGTGGAAGGGTGATTGAAATATCACATGCCAAAATTCCAAGAGTGATCGGACGGAAAGGGTCGATGATAAGTCTGTTGAAGAGTGAGTTGAATTGTGATATATTCATTGGCCAAAACGGACGAATCTGGGTCAAAGGCAGAGAAGAAGATATAAACTATACTGTCAAAACGCTGTTGAAAATTGAGAGCGAATCGCACACACCTGGATTGACGGATCGAATTAAGGAATTTATCAGTCGTAGAGAACTAACTACAAAGCAAAGAGAGGAGTAAAATGAGCGATAAAACGATAGAATTTATAGAAAAAGGGCGGCGACTCGATGGAAGAAAATTAGACGAGCTTAGGCCAATTAAGATAGAAGTAGGCGTTTTGAAGAGGGCGAATGGCTCGTGTTATATAGAGTCTGGGGGAAACAAAGTGATGGCTGCAGTATATGGGCCGCGAGAGGTTCACCCGCGCCGCATGGAGGATGCGACAAAGGCCATTATAAGATGTAGATATAATATGGCATCATTCTCGGTAGAGGATCGAAAAAGGCCGGGACCCGACCGCAGATCGGTCGAGATATCAAAAGTAAGTAGAGAAGCGATCGAACCAATCATCATCAAAGAATATTTTCCAAGATCCGCGATAGATATCTTTATAGAGATATTGCAGGCAGATGCTGGAACGAGAACTGCTGGCATCAATGCCGCATCGGTCGCACTGGCAGATGCTGGAGTCCCAATGAGGGGATTGGTGTCGTCTTGCGCCGCTGGTAAGGTGGGAGGACATGTCGTCCTCGATTTGATGGGGGAAGAAGATAATTATGGAGAGGCGGATATTCCGATAGCGATGGACGTCCAAAACGATAAGGTCACATTATTACAGATGGATGGGCGTTTAACACAGGACGAATTTAAGCAAGCACTTGAACTGGCTAAGAAGGGTTGTAAGGATATTTATGAGATGCAGCGACAAGCGCTGATCGCGAAATATGCGGTATGATGTAAAAGGTGTAAAACGATGAGTGAAGATATCATTTCAGAAATAAAAAAGGATTACATTTGCGCCATGGTGGAGAAAGGAGAGCGCGAAGATGGACGTGCCCTTGACCAATATAGGGATATATCGATTGAAAACGGAGTTGCGAATAAAGCTGAAGGATCTGCATACGTCAAAATCGGAGACACCAAGGTTCTTGTCGGCATAAAAATCCAGCCAGGAGAACCCTTTCCAGATACGCCGAACAAGGGCGTGATAATCACGAATGTAGAGCTGTCGCCACTTGCCTCGCCCACGTTTGAGGCCGGACCTCCTCGAGAGGGCGCAATAGAATTAGCACGAGTTGTAGATCGCGGCATTCGTGAATCCGGTGCGTTAGAGCTATCAAAACTATGCATCGAAGAGGGCATTAAAGTCTGGATGGTCTTTATCGACGTACAAGTTATCGATTATGATGGCAATTTGATAGATGCCGCTTCATTGGGTGCGATATCTGCATTGCTGGACGCAAAAATGCCAAATGAGCGATACGAGCTGGGCGAAGATGCCCCACTGCTAGTTGACGATCTACCCGTTGCAGTTACTGCGGTGAAGATAGGTGAAAAATTCATACTTGATCCAAACTTAGACGAGGAACAAGCCGCCTCTACGAAGTTGACGGTGATATCCAATAAGGCGGGAGGTCTTGCAGGCATGCAAAAGAGTGGAGCTGGTACGCTTTCGCCAGATGAAGTGTATTATATAGTGAAGATGGCATGTAAAACGGCAAAAGATATACGAAAGAAATTCCTGAAATGTTGAAGTTCCGAAGGAACTACAACTCCACCAGAGGTCACAGATGAAACATGTCGCAGATGGGACATCTGCGACTCCGTCTAAATCTGGAAGATTTAGTCGGTGTTTCATCTGGTGCATGTTGAAATCTCGTAGGCGAAGATGGTCTTTGGACAATCTTCTAAACGGCCATTCTCAAGAGAATGGCCTAAAGAAGGCACTCCTACGGAGTGCCTTTGATTACAACTCTCGTAGTTCGAAGAACTGCGACATGTTGAAATCTCATAGAGATTACAATTCTCGCAGATCTCTGATCTGCGACATAATGATAAGAAGTATTGGGAGTAAAATCAAATGGCAAAAAAGGTGGGAAAGAAGGGGCGAAAGACCAGATCTGCCGGTCGATTTGGCCCTAGATATGGGCGAAAAATCAGGAAGATGGTAGCCGATATTGAGGAATTGATGCGTGCGCCGCACAAGTGTCCGCAGTGTGATCGTATGTTCGTATCACGGGTGGGCACAGGTATCTGGCGCTGCAAAAAATGTGAAATAACGTTTTCTGGCGGCGCATATATACCCCAGACACCCGTAGGACGATCGGTTTCAAAACTCATTAAAGCAGAGAATAAAATAGGAGAATAGATAATGGCATACAAGTGCGCTAAATGTAAACAAACGGTAGAAATCGACCATGAGTATGGGGGAGTTCGTTGTCCATACTGCGGGTATAGGGTGCTTTTGAAGGAAAGGGGCACTATAATCAAAAGGGTAAAGGCCGAATGAGGCGGATGTATTCTCAATTTGAGTTCTATTTGGGCAAACATGTTAGTAGTGTATATCGTTCACTGCTCCCAGAATTAAAAGAGGCGCCCTCCCAACGAACAGATGTCAATCTTGAACTGAGAAATGACATGGTCAAACTCCATATAAATTCAGACGATATCGTCTCATTTCGAGCCGCACTGAACACTTGGCTGAGGTTGATTAAGATCGCATATGATATGGCAAAATGTAATTTAGAATTTGGGGATAAATGTCCAGACACCCATCGATCAAGTCCATATTCTTAAGTCATATTACTTTCAATAAAAAGCGGCGTGATAAAATATGAATAATGAATTACCACAACAAGTTCAACATCAATTAGCGCAGTTGCAACAGATACAGCATCAGGCACAGGCCATAATCGGGCAAAAAACCAAGATGGAACTGATGTTGCGTGAAACCGAGCAGGCACAGGAAGAGCTGGAAAAGCTGGAAAAAGATGCAGTAGTTTACAAGGGAATCGGCCAGTTGTTGATTAAATCTGAAAAGACAGCTGTAACAGAAGACCTGGCAGAGAAAAAAGATACGCTGAGCATACGAATCAAGACGCTTGAAAAGCAAGAGCAAAAAATCCAGGAAAAGTTTCAACAATTACAGAATCAAATTCAGACAGCGCTTGGCCAGAAAGGGGGCGCTGGACGGATATAATAGGCCAACCCTTGACCGATAAATAACGGTGATAAAATGGGATTAATAGACACTGGAATCAAAATTCTCGAAAAGATAAAAATGGAAACATCAGGCGATTCTTTTGTTGTCGGATTGAGATTTGAAAACCATGTAAACAATTTGTTTTCAAAAAAATACTTTTCAATTGCAGAAAAAACACACTCTACCAAAACCAATCAGGAGCAATATGTAGAAAGTAGTATGAATCCTGATTTTGTGTATAAATATATGCCCACTGGTGAATTGTTTGCTGTGGAGTGTAAATATCGTTCTGGACTCGCCAGAGGTGTTTTAAGTTGGACTTATCCCACACAATTGAAAAGGTATCAAGAGTTTTCATATCAACGGAAAATTCCTGTTTTTATTGTAATTGGTTTAGGTGGCTATGATGATAAACCAAAAGAAATGTTTTGTATTCCGTTAAAAGATGCAAAGTATCCTGACCTTTACCCAAGTGTATTTAATAAGTTTAGTAGAGACCCCAATAAATCATTCTTCTGGAAAGATGGTATATTATATTGAACTTCATCCTCTGGAGTTTACCGATCATCGTTTCCGCAACATCAGCCCGTTTATTGCGCTTACCAGCGCCTCGACAGATGCCATGACAATATCCTCGCGTGCGGCTCTCGCGGTGACGATATTGCCCTTTTCGTCCTCTACGCCGATCGTCACCTCGGCAAGTGCGTTAGAGCCGCCGGTAATGGCATCCAGCCTAAAATCTCGCAATTTGATTTTATCCTTCTTTCCGAGAATGATTTGCACCGCCTTCAGCGCAGCATCGACTGGCCCAACGCCAGTCTGGCTTCCTATTTTTTGCTTTCCGTTAACTTTTGCCTTGATCACGGCATTGGGTGTGATCTTACTGCCGGTCGTGACCAAAACCTCCTCCAATATGATCGTTTGCTTTCCTTTGGCTATTTCGCCCATGATCGCTTCGGCGATGGCATAAAGGTCAGCATCTGTCACACGCTTCCCCTTGTCGCTAAGGTCTTTAATCCGCTGCAGTATTTCACCAAGCTGGTCATCTGTCGGTTTCAATCCGATCTCGTGCAATATTTTCTTCACAGCGTGCTTTCCGGCGTGCTTGCCAACCACAATCCTACGTTTGTGTCCCACCATTTCAGGCGTCATCACCCCTGGCTCAAATGTCTCTGGCACTCTGAGCACGCCATGTGTGTGTATGCCGGATTCATGAGAAAAGGCATTATCTCCGACAACGGGCGTGTTCGGCGGTATGTTAATTCCAGACAGGCGCCCCACCAGCCGTGACGTTTCGACCAGATACTTGGTTCTGATGTTCGTCTTGATGCCATAGATGGAATGAAGGCTCATGACCGTTTCTTCCAGGGATGCGTTTCCCGCCCTCTCGCCAAGACCGTTGATGGTCACCTGAACCTGTTGCGCTCCCGCTTCGACAGCGGCAAGAGTGTTCGCCACCCCCAGCCCAAAGTCATTGTGGCAGTGTACATCGATAGGTGCGTTCACGATATTACGAATATCCTCGATGAATCGATACATGAGAGAGGGTATCATCACGCCAACGGTATCAGGGACGTTGATGATATCTGCACCAGCCTTCTCGACACTTTGATACACGTCGAGCAGATATTTCATATCCGTTCTAGTAGCATCCATTGCCGAAAAAAGGCATTTAGCCCCATGCGCTTTGATATATTCGACAGCCTCTACTGACAGCTGTATTACTTCTCCCCTACTCTTCCCGATCGTATGTTTTATCTGAACATCCGATGTGGGCACAAAAGTATGAATCACATCCACGTCGCAATCTAGACACGCCTCAATATCCACATTCGTCACCCTGGCCAATCCACATATCTGTGAATCCAAGCGAGCACCTGTTATTTTTTTAACTGCATCCTTTTCGCCTTTTGACGATATGGGAAAACCCGCCTCGATTATGTCAACGCCCAGTTTATCCAGTTGATACGCGAGGATGAGTTTATCGTCGGCCGTGAATGAAACGCCTGGCGTCTGCTCCCCATCTCTAAGCGTGGTATCAACTACCTGAACCGTTCTGTGCATATCCTTGCGAATCGATTTAATGTCGTAAAAAACGATCCCTCTGTTTACCTTTATTCATAACGGTCACCTAGCTCTCACTGCTATATATGCGCCAATTTACAAAACACATTATTCTTTTCGAAGCATATAATTATAACTCATAAAATGACTTAGAGATATATAAATCAACAGATATGGAGAAGATTATACATGCGTTTACCAGATGTACAGGCGGACTGCCCTGATATTCAGATCAACCTGACGCGAGTGGGCGTCACCGACGTAAAGAAACTCGTAGAGATTGCAAGAGAGAGAGAAAGACCGATAATCTTGATCGCGACGTTCGATATATTCGTGGACCTGCCATTCGACAGGAAAGGGGCAAATATGTCACGAAATTTTGAAGTAATCGACGAAGTACTGGAAGAGAGTATCGCTGCCCCAGTATACATGACCGAAGAACTCTGTGAAGTGATTGCACGCCGCCTCCTTGAAAGACACGAATACGCATCCAGGGCAGAGATAAAGATGTCAAGTGAATATATTATCAGGCACAAAACACCGAAGACGAAAACTCAATGCCAGGAGGTTGTGAATATTTTTGTCGGGGCGACTGCTAATAGATCAGAGAGGGGGACGAGAAAAACCATAGGCGCTGAGGCGGCTGGTATGACCACCTGCCCCTGTGTACAGCAGATCATGTACGAAAAAGCTGAAGAAGAACTGTTAAAATTGAACGTTTCGAAAACGGCAATAAAGGAGTTTCTGAAGAATATTCCGATGGCAACGCACAATCAGAGGGGACGCGGCTCCATCCTCATCGAGGTGGGGGACTCGCATGAAGTCAGCATCGAGAGATTAATCGACATAATAAAAAGCTCGATGAGCTCGCAAATCTATGAGTTATTAAAGCGCCCGGACGAGATATTCGTGGTCGAGACGGCGCATAAAAATCCGAGATTTGTCGAAGACTGTGTGAGAATAATGGCACAAAAGGTCGTACAGGAATTCTCGGACATACCGGATGATTCCATCGTATCGATCAAACAGATTAACGAGGAGAGCATCCACCAGCACAACGCATTCGCAGAGCGCGTTGCTACGATGGGGGAGCTGCGGTCAGAGATGAGCAGTATAGTCCGATAGAATACACAAGGGTCATCATCGGAGAAATGAGATGAAAATACATCAAATACGTGCCCATATTTTCGATCTCAATCACACGCTGAACTGTGGACAGGTCTTCAGGTGGCGAAGGGAGGATAATGGATGGGCGGGCATCGTCCTGAATTCGATCGTCATGGCAAGACAAAGGGGCGATATGTTGGTCATCGAATCCAACCTATCAGAAAAAGACATTATAAACTACTTTAGACTGGACGATGACTTGGGAAGCATCTACAAACACATCGGCAGAAACGATGTGATGAAAAAAATTATCGCCAAATACAATGGTTTGCGGTTGATCAGACAGGACCCATGGGAATGCCTGATTTCTTATATCTGTTCCATCAACAATAGAATACCACAAATCGGGAGCATGATTCAGAATTTATGCACGCAATTTGGAGATGATATCGGTGGTGCATATGGTTTTCCACGTCCGGAGAGAATATATAAAGCAAGCCAGAGTGAACTAAAAAAATGTAAATTGGGGTTCAGAGAGAAGTGGATCAGAGGCGCAGCTAAGAAAGTTTATGATGATGGATTACAATTAAGCCAATTAAAAAATATGGATTATCAGAGTGCCAAGAGGGCGCTGATGGAAATCGATGGAGTAGGACATAAAGTCGCTGATTGTGTCCTCTTGTTTTCATTTGATAAATTGGAGGCGTTTCCAATTGATGTCCACATAAAAAGATTCATGCGGCGAGAATATTTCCAAGATAAAGTGGTGTCCGATGAGAAAATCCGTGAGCTGGCGAGGAGATATTTTGGAAAATACGCCGGGTATGCTCAGGAATATTTATTTTATTATGAGAGATCGGAGGGTGGAAAATGAAGCATAAACGCCCATTCGTTTTCATCAATGCAGCGATGAGCGCTGATGGAAAGATATCCACATATGAACGCAGGCAAATAAAAATATCGAGCGATGCTGATACGGGGCGGGTTGATAAACTTAGAGCAGGTGCAGATGCAATAATGGTTGGCATAGGTACCGTTCTGGCTGACGACCCTGGTTTAACCGTGAAATTCGAGAACACAAACCCGATTCGAATAGTTGTGGACAGCATGGCCAGGACGCCCGTGGATGCGGAAGTCATCACCAGAAAAGGCGGACCAATAATTATTGCAGTCTCCAAGTCTGCGCCTCCCGCAAGAGTTGAGGTGCTGGAGGGGAAGGCAAACATCATCGTTGCTGGCGACGAGCGCGTTTCACTA
>CAYPOB010000019.1:0-1770 GCA_964412405.1 uncultured Methanocellales archaeon
AGAAGATGGTCTTTGACCATCTTCGCCTGAAGGAATTTCAACATAAAGTCTCAGAAGTAAATGGCGCTAATAAATAATATAAACCGCCCTACAAACTGGAAGTGGAGCGCATGTCTTGTGGCATTTTGTGCTCTTCCGTCTCCGTCGAGATATATCGGTACTCTCGCTGTGCCCTGGTCCCCCTCCGTTCCAGGATGCCCTCGCGATACATCCTGCCCAAGTAAGTGGATATTGTACTCAGAGGCATTTGTCCATATGTGAGTCCGTAGCGTTCTTTAACCTCGACTGATTTGAACCAGATATTTGGGTATTCATATCTCAAAAAGAACTTCAATCGATCCTTTGCCGTCAGCGCCTCGTTGATAAGGTCGCGTGCGATTCCTTGAGAGGGTGGGCGTGATGAAGGTTTGGGTGCAGGTTGGAAATCCAGAGCTTCGATCAATTGGATTAGGCGCTCCTTCGCGAAATCGCCCTCAAATGTCACGTTGGTTTTTGCGCCTTCGTCATCCACTATCTCTAAACTTACCTTCATCATGCCGCCTCCCAGTTGGCTAGGTGTCCCAAATCTTTGATTTAGTCGGTGCCCCATCCCCTCTAAAGATGGTGGTGTTCACTTTCGTGTGAAACACTGTTGTGAACAACATGTGAATAATAGTCAACAACTACTATATAAACTTTCAGTCGAAATGAAGGGTGCATACGAGTAGATGGACAATTTTAGGCTAAAAACGCCAATTTTTAACGCTAAAAGCCGTTGTAACTGCTTATTTTTTGATTCACATATCCTCAATTATGTGATTTGTGTGAATACTTTTCTGAGCAGGACCATCCTTTTTCCATGGGAAACGAGGGGGTTGCCTTTTTTGTCTTTAATACTGTTGTTCACATAGTTTAAGTAATAATACGTCCATAAAACAGTTATTAGCAAAAAATCGAAATATTATGCGCGCTCATTAACAAATATGGTGAACCAGTGAAATGCCTATAACATTTGTCGGTATAGGATTATATGATGAATTGGATATAACCCTGAGAGGGCTTAAAGCCATCAAGAACGCAGACATCGTCTTGGCGGAGTTCTACACATCCAAACTTACTGGAACTACTTTGGACGAGATGGAGCGACTGTATGGAAAAAATATCCACCTTCTCAGCCGAAGAGATGTTGAGGAGGGAGCGGAGGATATATTGTCCAATGCGAGAAACCAAAACATGGTCTTCTTGACGGGCGGAGATTCGATGATCTCTACTACTCATATAGACCTAAGGCTCAGAGCGCTGGAGCAGGGAATCCAAACGCGAGTCATTCACGGTCTGTCGATATATTCTGCAGTGTGTGGATTGACAGGGCTACAAAATTATCGATTCGGCAAATCAGCCACTATCGCGTTCCCATACAAGGAGCGCGTATCGGAAACGCCATACGATACGATTAAAATCAATAAAGGACATAATTTACATACATTATTATTCCTGGATATTGCGGAAAGATATATGACGATAAACCATGCGATTGAACTGCTCTTCAGGATTGAAAGACGCAGAAAAGAGAGTGTTCTAAAAGGCATTGCAGTAGGGGTCGCGAGGGCTGGCTCGGAAAATCCCGTGGTTAAAGCGGATTACATAGAGTACCTGCAAAAATACGACTTCGGACACCCTCTCCACATCCTGGTGATTCCAGGGGGTTTGCATTTCATTGAAGCGGAAGCGCTCATCAAGCTTGCCGACGCACCTAGCGAGATAGAGAAGGAGATATTATAGAGAGAGAAA
>CAYPOB010000019.1:1870-8482 GCA_964412405.1 uncultured Methanocellales archaeon
GAGAAATTATTAGGAGAAATGATGGCCAGAAATTCGATTGGAGTGATATTTGGAGAAACGGGTTCGCTTGAGTTCAAATTCGCCGTCGCAGATAGTCGGGCAGTAAAAAGGTCCGACTATGTGAAGATATGGCATGAATCCGATGGGTGGGTGCTTGCGCAGATAGTGTCCATCACTAAATCTAGCGATGCATATTCCCTAAATGGTGCGATAAGCGCCACAGATGGTGCGAAAATTTATGACTCGGATGAAAAGATAGTTGCAAAGGCGAACGTGATCGGATCGAGGGATCGGCGAGGATTGCTTCGTTCTCCAAAAACGCCCTTCAGTCCAGGAGATAACGTATACGAGGCGGACAAGGAGATGATAAGGTCGATGCTTGGCCTCGGACATGATGGCGCATATATTGGTTTATTGGAAGGACGTGACGTTGCGGTCTATCTCGATGTAGATAAATTGGTGCGAACCCACTGCAGTATTTTAGCCAGGACCGGCAGCGGAAAGTCATATACTGCAGGAGTCATAATCGAGGAGCTGTTAGAGCATGATGTGCCGCTTTTGATTATAGACCCACATGGCGAATATGTCTCCCTGAAATATTTGAACAGCGATAGGAAACAACAGGGCTTAATGGCAAGGTTTGGCATCAATCCGCGAGGATATGACTCACGAGTGACGGTGTACACGCCTGCGAGTCTTACACTGAATCCAGATGCAGATAAAGTGTTTCGATTGGATGAAATTAACCTGAGCGCCATGGATTTGGCACAAATGCTTCCCGGCGATTCGACCAATACTCAAATGAGTATCCTATATCAAGCCATCAGTAGGGTGAAAGATAAAAAGGAGCTATACACAATCGACGACATTATAAGTGCGATCGCCAATAGCAAGAGCGGGGCAAAATGGAATGTAATCAGCGCACTGGAGGCGCTCCGTGAAACCGCTATACTGTCAAGCAATCCTACGACGATAGATGAATTGATACAGAAAGGGTCCGCTTCGGTGATAGATATGAAGGGCGTAGTACCAGAATTGCAGGGCATCATCGTAGCTCGTCTATGTATGGACTTGTTCGAAGAGAGAAAAAAAGGCAAGATCCCGCCTGCCATGCTCGTCGTCGAAGAGGCGCACAGCTTTTGTCCAGAAAGGGGGTATAGTAAAGCAGCATCAACCGATATTCTTCGGACGATAGCATCAGAGGGGCGAAAATTCGGCCTGGGATTGCTGGTAGTGTCTCAACGACCGGCACGAATCGATAAGAACGTCTTGTCCCAGTGCAATACGCAGATCATTATGAAGGTGACAAATCCCAATGATCTGCGGGCGATTAGTAAAAGTATCGAGGGATTTAGCTCTGAACTGGAAGAAGAAGTGAAGAGGTTACCGCCAGGAGTGGCACTGTTGGTCAACAACGATATCGAACGCCCGATCCTCGTAGATATACGGGTCAGAAAAAGTCGACATGGCGGCGAATCGCCGGGAATTATGGGCGCCACTCACAGAGGCACCACTCGTGACATCAAGAAAAAGAGCGCCAATGATGCCTTCTTCGGAAAGGTGTTTGGGAGGAGGAAATAGGTAGATGGCGGCAGAACTCGAAGAAAAAGTGCATCGATATAGGGGGTTATTGGAAAGGGCGCTGGTGCATGTCGAGATCAAATCATCGGGACACCTGCAAAAAGTTGCCGAGGATTATTTGACGATGGCGCGCTCATATTATGAAGACGGTGTTCACTTCCATGAAAAAAACGACCCGGTCAATGCACTGGCTTGTTTTAGCTATGGTCATGCATGGTTGGATGCAGGCGTAAGGCTTGAGGTGTTTAAAATAGGGGACAAGACATTGTTCACAGTTTAGGTGGGGCGAATGGATTACCACATTATATTAGAGGCAGCATGGCCGGTACGAAATGTGAGATCTGTGGATGATGCGATGAGCATAGCTATTGCAGAGGTAGGGAAGCGGTTGAATCCAAAATTGAATTATGTAGAAGTGGAGGTTGGATCGACGATATGTTCGTCGTGTGGAGAAGAATTGAAAAGCGTGTTTCTAGCAGCTGACACTGCACTGGTTGGGCTAATGTTTGAGATAAAAGTGTTTAACACAGAAAACGAGGAGCACGCAACCAGAATTGCGAAATCCGTGATCGGAAAGGCACTGAAAAATATATCACTGAAGGTGATCGGGGCCGATGAGATAGAAGTGTGAGAGACATGAAAACGATTTCGATCGTCGGACACACGGCTTTGGACTATATTTTTAATATCCCCACATTCCCGTCTGCCAATTCATCGGCCTGCATCAAAGATTATAAACAATTTTACGGCGGAGGGGCGGCAAATACTGCCGCAGCCATTGCGAAATTGGGCGGAGACTGCGAACTTGTATCTCCGGTGGGCGCAGACTTTATCGATTCGGATTATGAGACCCACCTACGGAATTTGGGGGTGAAACTGGGCCGTCTGATCAGATTTGAGGATGAGAAGACCGCCAAAGCTTATATTTTCAATGATGATGAGCACAATCAAATCACATATTTTTATTGGGGTGCATCCACTCGTTTTCCAGAATTAGAGGCACCTGAAGTTCAAATGGTACATCTTGCCACTGCCTGCCCGAAATTCAACGTCAGAACGTCTCAAGCCGCTGATTTCGTTTCGTTTGACCCGGGGCAGGATTTAATGAGATATTCAAAAGAGGATTTGCTGTCCATATTCGGCAGGACCGACATCTTATTTGCGAACAGGCACGAGATTCAGCGCATATGCGAAATGACAGGTCGGTCGTTTTCAGAACACACGGATGCTATCGGGACCATAGTGGTCACCTATGATGTAGATGGCAGTAAGATTTATGAAGACGATGCGATCGACATTCCTGCCGTAAAAGCGAGTTCGGTTGATCCGACGGGCGCTGGTGACGGCTACAGGGCTGGATTTTTGGTTGGAGTGTTGAAGGGTTGTGATTTGGGGGTGTGCGGTAAAATCGGGGCGACGGTGGCATCGTTTATCGTAGAAAAGCGCGGGTGTCAAACTAATTTGCCAACATGGGAACAAATGCGCAGGCGATATGTGGATGCGTTTGGAGGGGAATTATGAAACTGGCAGCACTCATCTCCGGGGGAAAGGACTCGGTTTTTGCCCTGTATAAGGCAATACGGGCAGGACACGATGTGACCTATCTGGTGACGATCAGGTCTGAAAACCCGTACTCATATATGTATCACACGGCAAACATCCATCTTACTGAACTATTCGCAGAAGCAGTCGATATTCCGCTCATAACGGAGACGACGTCCGGTAAAAAAGAGAGCGAATTGAAGGATTTAGAGCGAGCATTGCGCCGCATAAAAGTGGATGGAGTGGTAGTGGGGGGCGTAGAATCCGAATATCAGGCATCGCGAGTGAGTCGTGTCTGCGAGTCGCTTGGTCTCGAGATGTACGCCCCATTGTGGCACATGGACCCGGAAGCGCTTCTCAGGGAAATGATCGAGGTCATGGATGTTCGGATTGTCCATGTAGCAGCTCATGGATTGGACGAAGGCTGGTTGGGCCGAAAAATAGACATAAATACGATAGAAGAGTTAAAGGGACTAAAAGAGCAATATGGCATACATATAGCAGGAGAGGGCGGGGAATATGAGACGCTGGTGGTGGATGCAACGTTCTTTGCGAAGAGCATCGGGTTGGTCAAAATCGAGCGGGTATGGCATGGTGATCACGGGACCTTAGAAATCCTGAAGGCAGTACTGGTAGAGAAGGGTTAATAATATGACGAAGGGAATGGATGAGCGAACCGCAGACCTGTCCAAGTACCTTTTTAAGATGCCGAAGTGGACGCGCTCCCTTCCTTTTTTAGTGGTCTTTTCGATAATAGTGGGAATGGGCACTCTAAGGCTTGGTTATGGTTGGCAGGAGGGTGCCGAAGCTGGTTTATTATTAATAGGAATTCCTTCCGTGATTTCCGCCCTGATAACTGCCCCGATGGCACGGTGGTTTGGTGGGGCTATGACGCTCAACAGGTCTTCATTTCTAGCTCTGGTGGGCGCCATCATTATTGGCGTTTTTTGTGGCGTCGGTGCACTTTTTTCGGTGCTGTTTAATTCTCCTATGACATTAAGTGCATATGTAATGGCGCTGGGCGTTGTTTTTGCGGTCAGGATGTTGATACTGCTCGCAGTTTCAAATAACAGTGTTGTAAAAATGATCACTCCTGCTTCACTTCAAACCCTCTTGGGTGGGGCATTTCTTTCATTTTATACTCGAAGTCCAGAATATTATATAAATCTGATAGCAGGATGCATCATATTCGTCTTCGCATGCCACTTATTTGTGCGATATGTCAACGCTCCGATGAAGAAGTCATTTGGTGTGAGTGGGCTTGATTTCATCAAGAGTTACATCT
Organism: uncultured Methanocellales archaeon; assembly: GCA_964412405.1. Lineage (GTDB taxonomy): Archaea > Halobacteriota > UBA148 > UBA148 > JAJOKI01 > JAJOKI01. The sequence goes on from CAYPOB010000019.1 coordinate 6,279, forward strand.
CCCATGCGACTGACGGCTCCTCTGAGATGGAGGAATTCTTCAAAAAGATGGGAGAGTCGGTGGACATTCCAGTTACCGCCCTAAATTTCAGGATGTTGAAATCCCATGAAAACAAAGCGATGTTCGTAATACCGACCGTCCATCCAGGACCGATGGGAGAGATTGGCGGGGGAAACTTACCAACGAGGGTGGCAGAGAGTTTTGACGGATTGGTTTTCGTCCCACACAGCACAACATATCATGATTTTAATCTGGTTTCTGCCAGCGAGATACTCAAAATCATATCTGCTACAGAGAGGGCGCTGAGTCGTATGAAATATGTAAAATATGGAACAAAGTCAATCCGCAAAAAAAGAAATGATACACGTATTCTGGGTCACCGATTTGGGGACTCCGTACTGCTGACGGTGACGCATTCGCCGGTACCAGCAGATGATATCGAGTTTGCGGTCGGGCTGACTGCCATGGCAGAGGCACGCGTTAAAGGGGCCATGTATGCTGCGCTCATAGACGCACATAACTGCGGTGATTGGAGTTCTAAGGTGATAACGCCCGGAAGCCGAACTTCTTGTGATATCATCAAAGCCTCATCGGATGTGACAGAAGAGTTGCTGTCTAACCAGCCTGGTGATATCAGGATGGGAGTATCTAAGATGGACGCGATGTACTCGCGGGAAGATGGGATGGGTCCTCTTGGCATCAGGGTTGCCGTTATTGAAGTATTTGGACAACGTACCGCATACATACTGATAGATGGTAATAACATGGTCATGGGCTTGCGAGAGGCGATCATCGAGACGCTGCCCGTTGACGAGGCAGAGGTGATGACCACCGACTCCCATGTCGTGAACGTCACATCCAGCCGAAATTTTGTCGGTATGAAAATGGACCACGATGAGTTGATCGATACGATACGGGAGATTGTCAATGAGGCGGTGGCGGATTTAGAACCCGTAGAGGTTGGAATGGTTACCGAATTTGCAGAGGACGTCATAATTTTCGGCTCACATAGAACCGCGCAACTGGCGAGCACGATCAACGCAATAATGGCAATGGGGGGGGCGTTCGCCATCTCGGTTATACTCTTAGCGCTTGCGCTCGCCGTGGTCGTATTTGCGATAACTGGGTAAAAGCGGACCCGGAGGGATTTGAACCCTCGACCCCCGGCTACCTTCCCACAACCTGCAGACAGGTTGATCATCAGAACGACCTGTCTACACTTCGTTCCGACAGGTCATATGGTCCTACTGAACCAACTTTTCGTAAAAGTTTGGTTCAAACGTTCTAATAGAACGTTTTGGTTCAAACATTCCAATGGAACGTTTTGGTTAGAAGGCCGGCGCTCTATCCAGACTAAGCCACGAGTCCAGCAAAAGAAATATCGGTTTATATATAAGAACTTTTGGACGTTAGGTTTTGTTAACTTGAAGGGCTTTTGAAGTTTCGTTACTCTTCCTCAAAATTTCTTCAACAGTTTTTAGCTCAATTTCCTCTAACTTCACAGTCCACTTCCAAGGTCACTCGTAACCAGATGGGATTTGATTTGCATGAGGGAACAAAAAGGCGAAATCAAGCATTACTTCCAAAATTCGTCAATAATCCAAATGGCACTTTGTAAAGCAGACCTTGCCTTACTTTTATCTCCATTTCCGATCGGTTCGTTATTATTATTATTATTATTATATTTTATCATCTCTGTGGGATCGACTGGTCTGCTCAATTCCGTAATTTCAGTTATTTTGATCCAAGTTTCCATTTTCCCAAGGTAATCACATCTAAATGGGGGGACATAATTTGATTCTTCATCCCCTTTACTTATAATACCATGAAAAATTCTTTCAATCTTCAGTTTATATTTTACTGCATCTGGCACTATGTATAAATATCCGTTGACGGGTTGTTCCGTATAGCAACGTTTCCAGCTAGCGCCCCAATATACTGCCCCATTTTCTTTCAGATACTCTTGATGTTTTTCTACATCTCCATAGGGATATTCTTTTCTCTTTTTTGGGGTAACTCCCCATACTACGGCTTTTACAGACATTTGTATTATCAATTAAGCACAGTTTTATGTAGATATAAACTTTTTCCACGCCGTTTTGTTGTGCATGTGGCATATGTTTTATGTTTTCAAAATGCGAAGACGCCCCTAATACTTACCTATTATCTCATCGGTTAAGCGAGTTAGTTTTTCTTTAAAATCA
>CAYPOB010000019.1:8582-15391 GCA_964412405.1 uncultured Methanocellales archaeon
TGCAGCTACAAGCTCCATGACCCTCCATTTCCAGTCCTCGGCAGTATAGATATGGACAGTTTTCGCCTCCCTTATCCTTGCAACCGCGAATATTTCCTGAACATCTGCAATCACGTCTTTAATAAATTCTTCCGCTCTTTCGATTTTTTCATCTATCAAGGTCTCATCGTATTGAGGCCATTCTGCCAGCGAAATGAAGTCTTTTTTGCCCAGTTTTTCCCATATTTCTTCGCAGATGTGGGGCACCAACGGAGCCATCATTTTAGTCTGAACTTCGATGAATTGATTAATCAAATCCATGTTGTACTCACGGGTCCTTCGGGTATACCATTTCAAGTGCCTCTGCAGGTCGAAGTACCCTTTTTGAAGCGATGTTCTGAACTCCGTATGGTCCATCGCCTCGGTGGTCGCCTTGATAGTTTTATGGAGGATTGATTGAAACCATCTATCGATATGTCGGGTTGTAATATCGGGCCCAGACCCATACTCAGAATCATAGTTTTCTATTGCGAAATCATGCCACTGCTTTAACTTCGAGCCGATGGATTTGGCGAACTCCGTATCCCAGTTGGGATCATCCAGCCCCTCCCCCCCATATATCAGCGTTATTCTGGTCGCGTCTGCGCCATATGCAGCACATATCTGACGCGATGTGTAAAAATTGCCCTTCGATTTGCTCATCTTCTCTCCATCTACCTTGATGAATCCGTTAACGCCGATTCCAGATGGCCAGTATTTCTTTGGGAATATGGCGACATGGTTGAATAGGCAAAAAGTGAGATGATTCTGAACCAGGTCCTTCCCCGAATTTCTGAAGTCAAACGGATACCAGTATTCGAATTCGGTCCGCATCTGCTTCAGTAAAGCAGGAGATACTCCCACCTCTATGGCAACTTCTTTTATATTCCCCTTTCCAAGGAATATGTAATCGAAAAAATTATCCGTCAAATTTTCGGCTTTGATGAGGGGGTTCTCGCCCTCTATATAATGGGCAATGGTATAGTATGCCATATAAATCGTCGAATCCGAAAGAGACTCAATGACCCACTTTCCATCCCATGGAAGCCGGGTGCCCAGGCCGAACTCTCTGGCGCATGCCCAGTCCTTCAACCAGTCGATGACATATTCAAATTGCCCTCGAACTTTTTCTGGGTATAGGATTACGCCATTTAGGGCATCATGTACTTTTGCCTTCCATTTTATATCGGAGTAGTTCAAGAACCACTGGTCTGACACTATTTTTACAATGCATCTGGTCAGGCATCGGCAGATAACCTCTTCAGATAGTTCATAAAACAATATGGCTTTATTCTCTCGAATGAAATCCTTGGCAAGAACCTCTTTTACTTCTGAAACCTTCAGTCCGGCATACTTCCCCGTGTTCTTGTTTAGCACACCAGTATGGAATTCTTTTCTGTAGACGTCTTTTGTAACTTCCTCTAATTTTGGATCGTCCTGCCCTCTTATCTCCATTTTTTCGACGATTTCTATGGCAGGGTGCGCCCCGAAATCCTGGACTTCTATCAACGACACTGGCTCTATATCCTCGATGAGGTCTGGCGCCACTCCATATTTTTTCGGGTCATCCCTGATATCTTTAAGAGCGACATAATCATATGGGGCATGCGATGGAACCGACATAACTATGCCCGTTCCCGTATCTGGTTCGATGAAGTGCGCCGGCAAAACTGGTACTTTCTTCCCTGTTACGGCATTCGTAGAATATCTCCCGATGAGTTCTCTGCCTTTAAGATTCCTGGTGACCTTTACGGCGTGCTTTTGCGCGCCCATCTTCTCGATCGATTTTCTGGAGACGACCCAGACCTCAGCATCAACCTTCGCCTCGACATAATCTGCATCGGGATTGACCCATATGTTCGTAACCCCAAAGGAGGTCTCTGGCCTGTAAGTCGCGGTTGGGAGCACCACTCCGTCCATGTGGAACTTGATTAAAAACACCTCCTCTGGAGATGCACCCTCTCCTTTCAATCTTGAATGGTCTCCTGCAGGAGATTTGCACTTCGGACACCACACAACCGGATGTTCACCTTTTGTGATGTACCCGCCTTTTTTCAATTTATTAAACTGCCATTTGATAAACGCATCATAATATGGATTTGCAGATGTCGTGATGAACCTTCTGCGCCAATCTATGCTGGTGCCCATCCTCTTCAGATCATGCATCGTTTCATTGGGAAAGAATGAAACCCAGTACAGTGGGTCTGCGAATTTAGGTATTTCCTCCTCTTGAATGCCCGTCTGCCTTAAAATCTCGATTTGTTTGGGCTCATTTTCAGCCACCCTCTGTGCAGCAGCGACGATGGGCGTGCCCGTACAGTGGAATGCAAAGGGGAAGAGGACATTATATCCGCGCATTCGTTTATATCGCGCAAATACCTCGGCCCTTATCAAAGAAAATGCGTGTCCTATGTGAAAGTAGCCATTCATATAGGGATACGGGAAATTTACGAAGAATTTCTCCTTGTTTATATCTACCTCTGCATCGAATATGCCCGCCCCTTCCCACCGTTTTTGCCACTTCTCGTCGATATTATCGTGGTTCAAATGGACCCTCCGAAACATGGGATAGGCGTTGGTTTACTCAACTCGCCCTACCTTAATCAGCGAAAGCATGGGCACACCTGCTATTGAGTCCAGCCCCTTCTTATCCATCATAATCACTATTGCGAGCGGTTCTGCGCCCATCTCCTCGAGTAGTTCCACCGCTTCCTGTACTGTGGCGCCGCTGGTTGTCACGTCATCTACGACGATGCATTTCTTGCCCTCGATTTGAGCGAAATTGTGGCTGATGGTCCCTTTAACGTTCCGTTTTTCAAGTCCCCCTCGTTGCTTTTTTGGGTGAAGTATTGCCAGCTCCGCACCGAGTTCATCAGCGATCAAAGTCGCAAATGGAATGCCGCTCAGCATGATGCCCACAACGACATCCACTTCTGCCTCGATCGACTCCAGAACCATATCGGTGAGTGCGCCCGAGATATGCCTCATTCTCTGCGGACTCTGACCTATCTTGCTCCAGTCGATGAACACATCCTTTGGGGCTGGTGCCTCCTTCTCTTCGACACGGGAGAACAGCCAGGTAGCAGTCTCCTTGGAGACGTTAAGCTCATCGGCTATTTCGCCCGACATCAATCCCATCTTCTTCAGTTTTATCGCCTTTTTGATAAGTGCGTCGATATTTTTCATCTCATTCTCTCCTTCGTCCTGTTACCTTATAGGAGTTGCGACGTATCGCTTTTTTCAGTCTTGACCCACAGATAGGGCATACTATCCCTCTTGTGAAATATCTTCCACAACCAATACATCGTTTTTCCCATATTAAAACATCTCGGATTCTTTTCTGCATGATGGGCTTTACTTGAATCCCCATATGAGATGCAACGTTTTGTATAGCGTAGTCATCGGTGACCAAATATGTATCTTTGCCCTTGTATTGAAGTGCCTTTGCCAGCAATGCGATGTCGGTTTCGGACAGCATATTAAGGTCGCCGGTTCTTTTTGCCATCTTTCTGACTGGCTCTATGTAGTGCTGTTCCGCAGGCTCCACCCTCATTCCGGCGCTTTTTGCCAGTTCAAAGGACATAACAGATATCTCGTCTTTCAATTCATCCATCACTGCCGGTACCGTAATCCGTTCTCCCTCATTTATGCGACATTTGTAGATGAATACAGAGGCATCTAATATCAGTACTTTGGGCATCATAAGGCATTATCTATCTTAAAGACCACGTGGGCGGTCATAAATCTATTCTAAACTCAGAGAGGTCAGGAAAGAAACTCTTAAATGATATGCATCACATACATTGTAGCGATGAAGGTCGGCATCGCAGATACAACATTCGCGCGCTTTGACATGGGCGCTGCCGCTATCGATGAACTGAAAAAGAATGCATCGATGCGCATCGAAAGATATACGGTGCCTGGCATCAAAGACCTGCCCGTCGCAGTCAAGAAACTAATCGAAGAGCGCAAGTGTGATATCGTGATGGCACTTGGAATGCCTGGCGCTACGCCAATAGACAAGACCTGCGCGCATGAAGCATCTCTTGGCTTAATTCAGGCGCAACTGATGATGAACACGCATGTTATAGAGGTGTTCGTTCATGAGGATGAGGCGAAAGACGATAAAATGTTGGCAGAGTTAGCAGGCCGCAGGACCAGGGAGCATGCGCAGAACGTCATCAAGTTGCTGCTCAAACCAAAACTGCTCGAAAAAGATGCAGGGATGGGTAAAAGGCAGGGAAGCGAGGATGCAGGACCTTTGAGGCTATAGCCTTTAGGAGGATTAGATGGATAAAATCAAACTTGGATTTGTCGTGTCGGAATTTAACAGAGACCTGACGCACCAAATGGAATTGTTGGGAAGGGAGCATGCTGGATTTCTAGAAGCGCTAGTGGTACGGACTCTTTTAGTACCTGGCGTTTATGACATACCATTGGCTGCGAAGAAATTGGCTAAGGATAATAGCATCGACGCAATTGTCGTTCTTGGCTGTGTTATTGAGGGCACAACAGAACATGATGAGGTCATCATGCAGCAAGCGTCCAGAAAGCTCATGGATTTGTCGCTGGAGTTTGAGAAGCCCATTGCATTGGGTATATCCGGTCCAGGAATGAGTAGGATGGAGGCGCACGAGCGCGTTGATTATGCGAAGAGGGCAGTAGAGTCAGCGGTGAAGATGGTACAGCGAATGCGTGAATGAAATGCTCTCGGAACGGGTCAACAGGATAGAAAAATCCGCGACGCTCAGAATATCCGATCTGGCGAATAAACTAAAAGGAGCTGGGAAGGATGTCATCAGTTTTAGCGTTGGCGAGCCCGACTTTACCACTCCGCAACATATCATAGGTGCCGCAAAGAGGGCGCTGGATGAAGGAAGGACACATTACACGCCGAGTGCGGGCATACCCGGGCTGAAAGAGGCGATAACCGACAAGTTCAAAGAGAACGGCATCGGCGTATCTCCGAATGAAGTCATCGTAACACCCGGAGCGAAGCAGGCTATTTTTGAGGCAGTGCTTTCCATACTCAACGAGGGTAACGAGGCAATCTTATTTGACCCTGCATGGGTTTCGTATGAGTCCTGCGTAAAACTGGCAGGCGCAAGACCTGTGTGGGTTAAAACGGGTGAAGAAAGGGATTTTGTGCCAGACGACTTCCTGGAGTCCATCAATAGGAAGACGAAACTGATCATCGTGAACACGCCATGCAATCCAACTGGAGCGGTTTTTGGTGAGTGCATACTCAGTATGGTTGCGGATATTGCAAAGGACCATGACATATTCGTGCTTTCCGATGAAGTATATGAAAAGATCATCTATGAAGGAAAACATCTCAGCATTGCTTCCTTCGATGGTATGCACGATAGAACCGTCACGGTCAATGGTTTTTCCAAGGCATATGCAATGACTGGCTGGCGGCTGGGCTATGCATCCGCTCCGCCAGAGGTCATAGATGCCATGCTCAAGATACAGCAGCACTCCACGAGCTGCGCAACGTCTTTTGCGCAGTACGGCGCTTTAGAGGCATTGAAAGGTCCGCAGGAATGTATCGCAGAGATGGTGGATGAATTTAAAACGCGCAGAGACATCATCGTTGACGGACTCAAGTCGATGGGTTTGGGGTGCAAAAGGCCGGATGGTGCATTCTATGTGTTCGTGAACGTCGCTCGATTCGGAGATGGCATGAGCGTCGCAGAACGTTTGCTAAACGAAGGATATGTCGCTGTCACGCCTGGATCTGCATTCGGACCCTATAGTGAAGACTACATCAGAATTTCATATGCCACTTCTCAGGCGCGCATTTCAGAGGGATTGAACAGAATGAGGGGGGTGTTGGAGTAACCACAGAGCTTATATACACATATATCTTAATATGATACTCTAAATTAAATGGTGATCGTTAAATGTGGCTGCAAGTACGGATGTACCTATTATTGGGATTGATGTTTGCCATCATCTACGGGCTCGCCGTAGTCGTAGGAACTATGATGGGTATAGGCAACTTTCTCTTCTTTGGTATTTTAGCATCGTTCTTCCTCTTCATCCAGTACATGATAGGTCCTTGGATAGTCGACCGGTCAATGCGCATCCAATATGTATCTGAACAGGAATATCCTGAGTTGCACAAGATGGTCGCAGAACAGGCTCAGCGGGCGGGAATTCCAAAGCCAAAGGTAGGAATAGCTAAAATCCAGATTCCAAATGCCTTTGCATTCGGCAGATCGATTAAAGATGGCAGGGTTTGCGTTACCGATGGCATCATCAAATTGCTAACAAAGGATGAACTGAAGGCAGTGATAGGTCATGAGATCGCCCATATCAAGAACAGGGACGTCGCAGTCATCACGTTGATCGGCATAATTCCAATGATCTGCTGGTTCATTGCCTGGAACATGATGTTCTCGAGAGGTCATCGAGGCAATGCAATAGTCATCGGAATATTTGCCTTTGTACTTTATTTCATTACCAACCTGCTGGTGATGTATGGCTCCAGAATTCGTGAGTATTATGCAGATTTAGGCAGCGTTAAATTCGGAAACGATCCCCACTTGCTCGCATCCGCCCTGTACAAATTAGCCTACGGGAATGCGAGAGTCCCAAAGGAAACGTTAAAACAGGTCGAAGGGAACAAAGCATTCTTTATCAGCGACCCTTCCAGGGCATGGAATGAGATTAGAGAGTTAAAGCAGATAGACAGAGATATGAGCGGATGTATCGACAGTAACGAGTTGATGCTGCTCAGGGGCAAAAAAGTACGCGTCAGCACGACAGATAAACTGATGGAGTTG
>CAYPOB010000020.1:0-15285 GCA_964412405.1 uncultured Methanocellales archaeon
AGAAAGTGGCTTTGCCACTTTCGCCCGTAGGGACTCCAACACTCCGCCTAAATCTTCGATTTAGTCGGTCCTGATTCAAAACTTGGGGATGTTATAAGAATATAAATTAGATGTGCCCTGACGCACTAACTCCGAGAGATCATCCGCTGGAATAATCCGCAGTCCTCCTCAGTTACCCTCGTGCCAGGGCCTGTTCCACATTGGGGTTGGCTATACGGTCATAGATAGGCTTTGCCAGTAACTCCCGCAAGGACCTATACAATGCGGATTTGTCGCCCCCATTTTGCACCGATGGTCACCGTATCCAATGGAATCCTCACATCAGTCCTCGTAGAGGGCATTATATTATTTCATGTCGTTTATATAAAGATATTGTCGATTACACCAATGAGTTCCTGTCAACTGAATTACCCAGATAACAACACCCACTATAAAAATAGGGAAATGATCTCCCTTGAAGTATCATTCCATCCTCTTGATGGAGGTGGCGCGCCATACCCGAACCAATGGGCATCAGCTATGTCCATGTACGCGTATTGTGATGGGCGACTTCCTCCCAAGATGCGATCAATCGCCCTTTGATGGTGAGTCCATGGGGATCATTCACCGTCGGTTTTGGGGTGATATATATTTTAGCCAGATAAACTGCTTCAACTGTACCCCAAACCCCATATCTCCTGCTCTATCGCTACCGCCAATCTATTATAAAAGAGGCTTTAGAGTTTTTTGTGGCACAACCACCAGTCCATGCAAGTTATTTCGCCCGTTTTTGCCTTTTCCAATCTGGCAGCAGCAGTCCTTTCATCGGTTGCCGGCGGGATTATGACGTGATCGCCTACCATTTCATTTTCAGGCCAACCAGCCGGGATGGCTACCATGTGCTTGCCAGAAGTCTGGAGTCCTTTTATCATGCGTAGTATTTCATCCATATTGCGGCCAAGTTCTTGCGGGTAGTAAATCATGGCTCTTATTATTCCTGCAGGGTCAACAATAAACACGGCTCTTACTGTATGCGCTCCTTTAGCAGGGTGAATAAGGCCGAGCATGGAGGCTATTTTCCCCGTGTCATCTGCGATTATGGGGAACGTTATCTTGATGGGCTTGCCATCTACCTGTACGTTTTCATTTATCCATTGTACCCATTTTATATGGCTGAAAACTTGGTCGATGCTTAGTCCTATAAGCTCTGCGTTCAATTCTTTAAATTTGTCAGACCTGAGTTGAAAAGCAACAAATTCAGTGGTGCACACAGGGGTAAAGTCTGCAGGATGGCTGAAAAACACCATCCATTTGCCTTTGAAGTTCTCAGGCAGTTTCATCATGCCGTGGGTAGTCTGTACTTCCATTTCCGGGAATTTTTCGCCTATCAGCGGGATACTTTCCATTATTTTATTCCTCCTTTTAATTTAATAGTCAATTTTAAAGTATTTATAGTTTATGAGTTTTGATTCTGTCTTGGGTTTGAGGAAGTATCAAGTGAGCAATGGAAGTACATAATGCCCTTATTACCGCCACGAGCTAGGACGGAAAGGCTAGGGGCAGATGACCGAAGGAGGGCATGTGGAAAAGATTAATAGAGGGGCTCCCCCGTTCAAAGAAGTGGTCAAGGATAAATACAAAGTGTACCATTGCTTTTCACCTTTTTTACAATATCGATAACCCATTCTCCTCGAGATATGTACTATTTTCATTTATGTCATCCTTCGTAGAGAAACCATTATTCACGAAATCCATGTCCCCTTATGAAACGCCCACTCCCTTTTTCACCGACGATTTCTCGGTCAAACACAACTTCGCCCCTGACCATCGTCATCTTTGGGAAAATCGCGCTCATTCCCTCAAAAGGAGTCCAACCAGCCTTGCTGTGCATATCTCCGACTTTGATGGGCATCACATTCTTGAAATCGACGAATGCCAAATCTGCATCATTTCCAACCTTGATATCGCCTTTCCTGTTCAATCCGAAAATCCTCGCTGGATTGATAGCCATGAGCTCTATCAAGCGCTGAAGCGATATGCGCCCTGCTTTTACGGCAGACAGCATCAATGGTAATGAAGTTTCGACGCCAGGAACGCCAGCAGGGGCACCCCATATATCCTGTTCTTTTTCTCCCATGGTGTGGGGCGCGTGATCAGAGGCGATCATGTCGATGCGGTTCAGCGCCGCCCAGAGTGCTTGCCCATCCTCCTCGCTCCTCAACGGCGGATTCATCTTGCCGAACGTACCCAACTTATCCCAGTCTTTTTCGGTGAGGAATAGATGATGTGGCGTGACCTCACATGTCACATTTTTCCTAAGGAGGCACAAACCCTCCCTGATGCTGATGTGACATATATGTAACTTGGTGCCTGCAACATTGGCGAATTGGACCGCTCTTGCGATGGCACTATCTTCAGATTCATTCGGTCTGGACGATGAGTGGGCGCTGGGATTGGTTTTATCCTTCAACTTCTCGGTGCATCTCTTTATGATGCGCTCGTCTTCTGCATGTACGCAGGCGATGGCGTTCAATTGTGCAATGGTCCGAAATACGATGGATACCATATCATCATCGATGTTCAGCCCACCAAATGAATCGGCCAGGTAGATTTCGCCGAAGGCGGTTGCGCCAGCCCTCCACAATTTTTCGAGTTCTGCGCCTTTGACCACACCGGCATTGATGCCGAAATCCACGATCGATTTCCTTGAAGCCCTCAGCTTGGCTTCGAATGATTTTAGAGTTGTGGTAGGCGGAATCGTGTTCGGGTGGTCTATGACGGTGGTCACGCCGCCAGCTGCAGCAGCACAGGAGCCTGAATACCAGTCCTCCTTGTGCGTCATACCGGGGTCGCGGAAGTGCACGTGCACATCTATCGCTCCTGGCAAAACCAGCAAACCATGCGCATCGAGTATATCGTCTGCACGAATATCCTTTGCAATCTTGAATATCCTGCCATCTGTTATCGATAACTCGGCTTCCAGCACCTCTCCATCGAGAAATAATTTCGCATTTTTGATCACAAGATCGGGCATTATACCTCTTTGTGGTGTTTCGATTTATTTTTTGTCGTTTTATCGATTCGAAATTTCTTCAAAAATGACGCTATTGTTATCTCCCCTCAATAGCGGATAGTAAAATTCCAGATGATATCAAAAGCCTTCGATCAATTGAAGGCAATAGTTCTACTATTGTCATGCTGTACTTGAGTACAAGGGGATTGAAATGTCGCCTGATTTCGGCAATTTTTCTGCCATCTGCCGAGATGATAATATACGTTTGTGGGATTAAATTAACGAAGAGTAGGTCAACCAACCTGCTCAAAAGGGCTCTTGCTGTGCTCCGTTCAGTTAACTTCCCAATCTCCTGACCATCACTGGAAAGAAATGTCCATTCATCCTTGATAATGGATTTGACGGCCTTTCGTCTTATGGCTCCTACAGTCTCGCCTGTGATCGCATCTTGCACATTATACGTTGCACCAATATCAAGGATCTGGGGAGTCTTAATCACCAAAAGTTCTTCTTTCTGGCTTTCGTCTGAGTAGATGCGAAAATCCTCCCTCAATTTAAATGCCTTCTGCTTTGAGTATAAAACAAGATTTCCCCCACCATCATACACATGAAAAGCTCCTCCAAATAGCTTTAACACCTTCCTACGAAATAGATAGCGATTATGTTGGAATCCAGGATGAAGTTCTTTTGATATTGCCATTTCGCACCTCCTTTCAATTTTGCTCTAAGACAGGGTATAATAACTTCGATAATATATTTCTATCGTCTTTGAATTTTTACGTCATTACAAAGGAGTGTTTTAGAGGGCGTTCATAATGAATTTATGTCCACCCTTTCGGCTCTTTGACGCTCATGTTGATCACCATCTCGGATATGTCCACCCCATACTCCGCCATCCTTTTCAAGCTCTCTAAAGCGGATCGCAGGTGTACTTGATTTGCGGTGTTGTGATGATCCCTCAATACTCTCTCGCTCACAGCTGTCACCAGCTCCACGGCCTCTTGGGATTCTGCTATCGCTTTGTTCGCGGCTTTTATGTCCCGTTTGAATAGACATGCAAGCACGTTGTCGAATGAATTCCATACGAACTCTCCCGCCTCAGATATTTCTGCACTTAACTTCGGGTCAAGGTTCTTCATTTGAGTTGCGTCTTTCGCAATTTTTTCGGCGTGGTCAGCTATCCGTTCCATGCTCTTCGCGATGAGCCTGTAGCCCATACATTCTCTTTGATGCTCGATGCCCATTTTTTTAGCCACGTTATAATCTCCGATCGCTGCCTTGAGCTGCCTCACAATCAGCAGATAAAATCTATCCACCTCATTATCTCGCTGTATGACGTCCTGTGCAAGTGCTACGTCCCCGTCCTGCAGAGCCATTATGGAATCTTTTTGCATCGATTTGAGAATCCTCGCCATTCGCTGAAATGTCTTTTCAAGCGACAACTCCTCATAGTTTAACAGGCTTTGTAGGGTTAGCTCATCTCCAGATTCATCGACCACTTCGAGTCCTATCAGTCCCTGTCTGACCGAGTCTTTTATCCATTTCTTATCTTGCGTGCTAAATCCTTCCTGGGAGCTCAGTTTTATTATGTCATAGCCGACAAGATAGTGTGCTATTAGCAATCTGAAAATGTCCTCTGGCTTTTCATCGGGAAACAGTTTTATAACTGTACTGGATGCCTCTTGCTTTTTTGTCCCTGTGGTGATGAGAATTGAGTTATTCGCTCCACGTATAAGCGTTACTTCGTCTCCCTGGCTTATCCCCACTCTTCTTGCCCAATCTATCGGCAGAGACACTATCAGTGTCGACCCGCCCGTCATCTGGACCTTTCGTCTTTCTTCTTCCAATTCTTTTTCCCACCTATATATACTATTGAGTAGATATATCTATATTGGGATAAGGTATATATATAACTATCGATCGTATGCCCGTATGTGAAGGAGGCGAGTAAATATGGATGTAAGTAGTATCGAACGCCGAATATGTGGCGCAAAACATATGACCACAATTCCAGATGGTTTAGATGATGGCATAGGCAAGACGACGAGAGATGCTGGAGCGGGTAGGCACTGTGTCATGGTATACCTTTGTGAATGCAGCGGACTGATAGACAGCAGTGACGAATTCTGCTCTTCTTGTGGGCGCCAGCTGGAATGGCATGAAATAAGGTGATCTTTGAGGTGTTTCCATGATAATTGCATACGTGTCAGTAGACCTATATATTCTATATTGTTCTATATATTCTATTTGGAAAATTATTATATAGTGGCAGTGTAAACCAATACATAACAGTTAAAATGTGATAAACACGAATAAAAAAAAATGTGATAAACATGAATAAAAAAATGATGACGTTAGGACTAACCGTTATATTGTTAACATCCCTCATTACGGGATGTGTTGAAAGGCCAGAAGAGACATTGGTAATATCCGGCTCAACTTCAGTTGCCCCGGTATCCGAATTATTGGGTGAGAGGTTCATGGAGCTATATCCCCGTGTGCGAGTTGATGTACATTCCATAGGTTCAACTGCTGGAATTGTGGGGGCTTATGAGGGCATCAACGATATAGGGATGTCATCCAGATATTTGAGGGGCGATGAATTGGGATTCGGTTTGGATACGACCGTGATAGCCCGCGATGCCATTGTGGCGATAGTCCATCCCGACAACCCGGTAGATGAGTTGACCACCGAACAACTTCGAATGATATACGCTGGCGAAATCACCAACTGGATGGAAGTTGGCGGCCCAGATGCACCAATTACGGCCATAACCAGAGAGGAAGGTTCAGGAACGCGGGGAGCTTTTGAAGATATGGTGATGGATGATGATCCGATATATGCCGGCATCATTACTCTAATTGGAGCAGGTGGAGTAAGGGCAGGAGTGGTGGGTAATCCAGATGCCATCGCGTACATCTCCTTGTGGGGGGTGGATGAAACGGTGAGAGCAATTAAGATAGATGGAGTGATGCCAACGGTTGATACGGTCTTGGCAGGAGATTTTGAGATTGCCCGACCATACCTGTTGGTGACCCTGGGTGAACCAGACGAGCTTGAACGGAAGTTCCTCGACTTTGTGTTGAGTGAAGAAGGTCAGGAGATTGTAAAGGGTATAGGGCTTGTGCCGATAAGGTAAAAAGTAATAGAGAGGGGGGTTCTGGATAAAAATGTTGTATTGGGATTGCAACATGCCCCTTTTCCCTTCCTGGAATATCACACATGAGGCTATTGGCGCCGATGCCCACAGATCTAATTATCTTTAATGTTTTTTGAGGTGAATGAGGAGTTATTTATGAGATTAAAGATAGAAGGATAAATAAAATAAACAAGGAACTGTTTTATGAATCGGATAAGTAAGACTCAACATTACAAAGAACGAACCATTGAAATGGGTTTGCTCCTAAGCGCACTGCTTACCATCTCAATCCTATCTTTTATTGCCATATTCATATTTCAAACTGGTTGGCCAATCATGGTCGAGGTGGGAATTCTGGATTTTGTTTTTGGGGATGTGTGGCGCCCCCTCGCAGGAGTGTTTGGGATTTTTCCGATGGTAATCGGCACATTTTTGGTGGTCTCTGGTGCGCTGCTGTTCGGTGCGCCCATAGGAGTTATGTGCGGCATATTTTTAGCCGAGATCGCTCCCAGATGGGTGAGAGATTTTATGCGCCCCACCATCGAATTATTGATGGGGATACCCACAGTAGTATACGGATTTTTTGGACTCGTCGTACTTGTTCCCCTAATAAGAATCCATCTTGGAGGCCCTGGTTTTAGCATATTAGCTGGTTCGATAATTCTGGGGATAATGACCTTGCCCATCATTATCGCCATATCAGAAGATGGTATTCGGGCAGTTCCGCATACATATAAAGAGGCGTCATTGGCACTAGGTGCTACCCACTGGCAGTCGATCAGAAACGTCATTTTACCAGCGGCGCGTTCCACCATCCTTACAGGAGTAATATTGGGGTTTGGGCGAGCCATAGGAGAGACCATGGCAGTTATCATGGTATTGGGTAATACTCCAATATTCCCCGACTCCATATTAGATCCCGCAAGGGCACTTACTGCCAACATTGCCATGGAGATGGCATATGCCACAGGAGACCATCGTCAGGCATTATTCGCCACAGGGATCGTGTTGTTCGCGGTGATAATGCTCTTGAATCTCTTGATTAACGCGATAAGAGGAGGTAAATATATTGATATCTCAAGCCACTTTAGATAGAATTGCCATAATTTTTTTGTGGGTTTCGGGTTTAGTTACCCTCTCCGCTTTAATTATCATAGTCGGATATATTTTTATACAGGGCATCGGAGTGATGAGCTTGGAGTTCTTACTCGATTCACCGCGTGCCGGAGGACGAGAAGGGGGCATATTTCCCACAATAGTTGGTACATTGGCTCTCACTGTAGTCGGGTTGGCGGTGGCGGCACCCCTCGGAGTGGGTGGAGCCATATTTCTTGCTGAATATGTTGGCAAAGGGCCCATAGGCAAGCTAATCAGGTTGGGGACCGAATGGTTAGCTGCCATACCATCTATACTATTCGGTCTCTTTGGTTTTATCCTCTTTGTCGTTTTCCTGGGATTTGGGTGGTCCATTCTCTCGGGTGGGTTAACCCTGGCGTGTATGATCCTGCCGACAATTGTAAGAACCACCGAGGAGAGCATAAGGGCAGTTCCCCAATCATATCGGGAGGCAAGCCTTGCCTTAGGAACGACCAAATGGCAAACTGTAAGGCGAGTTGTATTAAAGTGCGCCGCCCCAGGGATATTAACTGGCATAATTCTTGGAGTGGGGCGAGCGGCTGGTGAAACTGCTGCAATTATGTTGACTGCTGGCACGGTACTGAGGCTGCCAATGTCTTTATTTGATTCGGCAAGGCCAATGGCATTTCATTTATATATCTTGGCAATGGAAGCAATATGTATGGAAAGGGCATTTGGCACCGCAGTAGTATTATTATTAACCATATTGTTCCTAAACTCCATTGCAAACTTGATAATGGGCCATTACAGCCGTAGTTTAGAGGGGAGGTAGGGAGTTGAAATTATTATGACCACAAACAAAATAGAGGCGGCAAATCTAAGCCTATGGTATGGAGATCATCAAGCTCTGACGGATGTGAGCGTTAAAATTAAGAAGAATATGGTTACCGCACTGATTGGACCATCTGGCTGCGGGAAAACGACGTTTATAAGGGCGCTAAACCGCATGAATGACCTAATAGATGGTGTGCGCATCACGGGAACTGTTTTGCTCGATAATGGAGATATATATGGAGATGATATAGATGTTGTGCAGTTGAGAAAACGAGTTGGCATGGTTTTTCAGCAGCCAAATCCATTTCCGATGTCCATCTACGATAATGTGGCATACGGTCCAAGAATCCATGGGATAAAAGATAGAAGAAAGTTAGATGGGATAGTGGAGAGAAGTATAAGAGAGGCGGCCCTGTGGGAGGAAGTAAAGGATAGACTGAACAAACCTGCGCTGAAATTGTCTGGCGGTCAACAGCAGAGACTCTGTATTGCGAGAGCCCTGGCAGTAGGGCCAGAGGTTATATTAATGGACGAGCCCTGCTCTGCATTGGACCCAATCGCCACCTCTAAAATAGAGGACCTGATTCAGGAGCTTAAAAAAGAATATACCATCGTCATAGTAACACACAACATGCAGCAGGCGGCAAGGGTATCAGACTATACCGCATTCTTTTTTACTAAAGGAGAATTAATAGAACATGGGCAGACTTCAAAAATCTTCGAAAGTCCACAGGATAAACGCACTGAAGATTATATAACTGGAAAGTTTGGATAGAGGTGATGTCGATGATAAGGAAAACGTATCATCAAGAATTGGGAGAATTAAAACAAGACATTTTAAAAATGGGAGATATGGCAAAAAAGGCGATTCACGACTCCGTGCAATCTCTGGCTGAGCAGGATAAGGAATTAGCTGCCAAAGTCATTGAGGAGTATGATCCCCTGGTCGATAAGATGGAGCTAGAGATAGAGAACAAATGTATGAAATTGATCGCACTACAGCAGCCGATGGCTGGAGACTTGAGGGTTATCGGTACCTGTATGAAGATGATAACAGACCTGGACAGGATGAGCGATCTTGCCACAAATATCGCTGAAATCACACTTGCAACGGCTGACAAATCCCTAGTTAAGCCGCTTATCGACATCCCGCGCATGTCTGAGATTACATTGGAAATGGTCAGGGACAGTTTGGATGCATTTGCAATGCATGACGCCAAGTTGGCGGAAAGTGTATCAGATAAAGACGATATAGTAGATGCGTTATATGATCAGGTCCGCCGAGAATTGATAACTCTCATGATCGAAGGCCCACACACGATTGGCGGTGCATCCCATCTCTCATTTGCAGCAAGCCATATAGAGAGAATGGCAGATCATGCATGCAATATTGCTGGCAGGGTCGTCTACATGGTTACCGGTAAAAGAGTAAAATTGGGATAGCCATGTCATGTAATTTTCTTTTCCACCACTGCTCCATTCGGTTCGACCTCGGCAAAAATCTGACCCCCGAATGTGTAGACCTCTACTCCTTCATCCAGCCACATGTCCGGTGTCAACCCTGCCTTGATGCACGTCTGGGATAAAAATTCCTTCGCATCGAAACCATATTCGGTAGCTACCTGAGGGAGTAAAAGGCCAGAAAGCGAGGCGAACTTTACAAGCAGTCCATGTTTGCCAATTTGTATTTTCTCATGCCGTTCATTTGCCTTGCCCTCCATTAATTTAGGCGGTGCGAGTATTGTAATCTCTATTGTAATATCTTTCAATTCGTTTATTTGAACGGGGGAAAACCGCGGATCTCCAATTGCAGCACCTATGGCGGAATCCACGATAGCATCGCCGAGGAGCATATCAGGATATGGCTGGCCGATGCAACCTCGTAAACCCCCCATATTTAGTGTTACGAACACTCCCCCCACCTCCATGAATTTTCCGGAGAGTTTCGGCGATATTTTGGTATGTTTGTTTAAATACCTCTCGATAGATTTTCTGGCTAGTTTTATCGCCAGTTCTCCATCTTTTAAGCTTAACATGCTGCTCATGTAATAGAGAAACGTACGAAAAGTATATGATTCTTCTGGATAATTAACATAACTTGTGAGAGAGGAAGGGCGGCTGCCGCCGAACTTTTGAGTTTGGTGAGGAAAGTCCCCCCACCGTCTGGATATGCGAGTGTGCGCAAGCACACAAGGCGAGAGTCTTGGCTCTGGAACAGAAACGATACCACGCTGCATAATGTTGAAACTCCGTAGGAGTTACAACTCCGCCAGATCTTCGATCTGGTGCAATGCGATGATTCGAGGATGAGAATTGCTTTTGCGATTTTTGACGATGAGGTCGTGCAGGTCGTGGCTGGAACGGCGAAACCTCGTAGGTGCAAGCCAAAAATGGGCAGATGAGAGAGTCCAGCCGATGCCCAAGTATGGCGCTTAGATAAATGCCGCCGAAACAGAAGGGGGCTTACTCCCCTCACTCACACTTATGCTATTCATCCCCCACTTACCACCCTCAAGACCTTTAATTCGCCTAACCCCATAACTTCATCCAGTGGTACTGGAACTCCATTTTTTAGAACGATGACACTTTCTGGATTTAGATTGAAGTATAGGAGCATATCTTCATACTTCGTCTTTGCAGAAATGTCAAAATATTTTGTTGTGCCGCATGGCAAAATTACAGTGACTTTCGTGTCCCGTTCTTTATGGTCTTTTACCCCCTCTGACCCACCCAGATTTTCTCTCATAAGCTTTTCCTCTATTCCTCTCTGTTTTTTTGTGCCTTTTCTTTCAGCATCTCTCTTTTTATACTCGGACATGGTAATCTTTCAAACGTACACTCGATAGTTATTTAAATTTAGTGTTTTCATATATATGCCGGGATGGCAGAGCGGACTAACGCGGCAGGCTCGAGACCTGTTGTCTCATTCGAGACACTTGGGTTCAAATCCCAATCCCGGCGCTCACTTCGTTCACTTGGAAGGGATTTTCACATCCTCAATTCCTCGCTTCGCTCCACAATCTCGGTTTCAAATCCCAATCCCGGCGCTCACTTCGTTTGTTTGGTGGAAAAATGGTAGAAATAGGTGTTTACAAGGGGAAGGGGTTAGAAATTTGGCTCGAGACCGCCGAGGACAACATTGAGCTCAAGTCATCGGGCGTATTTTCTAAACTGGCCTCTCCTTTGTTGAAAAAAGTAAATAAGATGCTGAGATATGAGAAGCCGATTAAGGCGAGTGAGGAAGAAGTAGTTTTAAGCACGTGGTTTCCGCCGATTCCAAGCGAACCATTCCGAAGAGCTATAACGGCCGAGATGGATATATTGCTGAGAGGGGAGTTCTCTCCCCTAGCAGTCTCAATGAATATTTCCGATTGTACACTTGAGTGTAGTGAATGTAACATAATTGAGTATGGGGAGGAGCTCAAAACGAAAGAAGTGAAGAATTTTATGGGGCAAGTCCAAGACCTTGGGGCGATTACAATTGGATTTGCAGAAGGGGACCCCTTATTGAGGGAGGATCTTTTCGAACTTATAGAATGTGTGGACAAGAAAAAGTCAATTGCAAGTGTTTTTACTCCAGGCCCCTTATTGACCGATGAGGCGGCAGCGGAACTGAAAGAGCACGATACATACGCCGTAATAACGGGCATTAAAAGCCCCAACCCAAAAGAGCATGATGCTGCAAGGGGACAAAAAGGGGCATTTGATAAGGCCATAAATGGCATGAAACATGCGGTGGAGAACGGCCTCTACGTCTCCATGCATACACACGTGACCCCGAAACTTGTGGAGAGCGGGAGGCTTGTGGAGATATACGACCTCGCATCCAAGGTCGGAGTTCATGAGTTATCCATCTGGGAAAGCCACCCAACCTGGAACTACAAAGATAGGATGGATATAATTATAGAGGATAAGCACAGAAGAGTGATCAGGGAACTGTACCGTAAAGCCAACACCTCTAAAGAGGGGGCGAGAATATTCTACAACGACATCTTTGAATCTCCAGAACTATTCGGTTGCATGGCAGGCAGGAGATGGCTGAACTTGATACACTCCGGAGACCTGACCCCCTGCACATATGTGCCAATCTCTTTTGGAAATGTCAGGGAAGAGAGCGTGGAGACAATCTGGCGAAGGATGTGTCAATTTAAGGGATTGAGTGGGAAGAGGTCCTGCGTGATGCTCGATGCGAAATTCAGGTCGAAATATATCGATAAATTTTCCACTTCTGAGCTTCCCATTAGCTATAAAGACGTCATTTGAAGGCTGATTAATATGGAATTTGTCGCATATAATTCGATTCTACTTAAGCTGGTTTTGGAGTCTACAGGTAGCGGGGTGACTGTAAAGGCCAGGGGACTGCTCTCTCCCTTTCTTGTAAAAATGGAAAAGAAGTTTGATGAGTATTTGAAGGGCGTCCCGACTGAAATAAGGGAGGGCAAGCTAC
Source organism: uncultured Methanocellales archaeon (assembly GCA_964412405.1). Taxonomy (GTDB): domain Archaea; phylum Halobacteriota; class UBA148; order UBA148; family JAJOKI01; genus JAJOKI01. Next base: position 12,491 of record CAYPOB010000020.1, read on the forward strand.
ATCTTTCAACCGCATTTCCCCCGATACCGAGCGCCCCTTTTAAAAGGCTTGTAGCCTCTCAGATGAAAAGGGCCTTTGGCCGCCATAATCCAGATAACCTGACGATTATGGTTACGGGGGAGTGTCAGTGTAATTGCGAGCACTGTCTGGCATATAAAATGGGCGAAGAGGGGGAGCTCTCTAAGAACGAAATATTCGATATAATTGACCAGGCCCTGGAGCTTGGCGCATCTCAAATCACTTTTGAGGGGGGGGAGCCAACTTTGAGAGAAGACCTCCCAGAGCTCATCGGACATATCGATAAAAACAAGGCAACTTCGATGATTGTTACAAATGGGCAGTATTTAACCAAGGACCGTGTCAAGAATCTCAAGGAGCATGGATTAGATTACATAAATGTAAGCATAGACAACCCCTATCGAGAGAAGCATGATAAATTCAGAGGGGTTTCGGGACTTTTTGATTGTGCTACAGAGGGGATAAAAAATTCCGTAGATGCGGGAATTCTAACTGGCGTTTTATATATCATAAATCCAGAAAATTGTGATAGGAAGAGTTTGGAAAGGATGGTGAATTACTGCGAAGAGCTCGGCGTCTTTGAGTTGATGATCGACAAAATTGTTTCATGCGGAAAGTGGGCGGGCAAAGATGTCCTGAGTGAAGAGCAGGAGGAAGGAGCAATCGAGTTTCAGAAAGAGGTAGCCGAAAAGAGGGGAAAGAATTTGATAATGAACCTTTTTCAGTTAAGGCGGCCTGATTTTTTTGGATGTTTCGCTGGCAGAAAGTGGTGCTATATCTCCCCAAGCGGAGAGGTCATGCCATGCATGCATACTCCAATCTCCTTTGGAAATGTGAAGGAGGAAAAATTATCCAAGATATGGAGGAAAATTAGGAAACACCACCTCTTCAACAAAAAACCAGATAAATGTACACACGAGGACACCATATATCGGGAAAAATATCTAAAAAATATCCCAGAAGATGCTACTTTACCCTATCCCATTGAGGAGTTTGGTTAATATGGGGACTTCCACATCGCCCACCCGGGACTACAATTCTCGCAGATCTCTGATCTGCGAAATGTTTAAAGCTCTGTGGCGGTTGAAAGTCAAAGACAGGCCCCTAATTCTTTCTCACGAAATTAATTCGAAATGCAATCTGCGCTGTAAATTTTGCCCGTGCTGGGAGGGGGAGGGGGGGGAAATGAGCAAAGAGGAGATATTCGGCCTTCTTAAAGAGGCGAAATCTTTGGGAGTGGTGCTCTATAATGCATGGACTGTAGAACCCCTCCTACGAGAAGATCTACCAGAGATTCTCGAGCATGCTCATCGCCTTGGAATGATGACATCCCTTATAACTAATGGCGTACTGCTGAAAAATAGAATTGGCGAGCTCTCAGACCTTGATTACCTCTCGGTTTCCATGGATGGCATTGAGTCCTTCGAGGAGCTGAGGGGCTTCAAGTTAGATGTGGTACTGGATGGAATCAAACAGGCAACAGATAGGGGGATTCCAACTGCAATAAACTGCGTTATCAACGGAAAGAATCTGGACGAGATTGAGGGGCTAATATATTTAGCCATGGAGATGGGGGTGTGGATATCATTTGAGCCCATTTATGAATACCGGGGAATCTCTCAAGAAGTGTGGAAAGAAATGGGGATAAGGGATATGGACAGATATGAGAAGGTAATTGACAGAATAATTGAATTGAAAAAAGAGGGTGCCCCGATTATTAACTCCCAATCATATCTTAAAGTCATAAAAAACCCAAGCCCGAAGTTCAAATGTCACGCCAATAAAGTCATTCTTCATATTTCGTCAGATGGTAAAATAGAAAACTGCAGAGCCTGTAGAGATGTCCTGGGCAAAATCGAGGACGGCCTGAAGAATGTATGGAAATCTTCAAAGGATGAGCGAGAAGGGGTATCGAAAGGATGCGGGGGGTGCTTGTTTTTTGGATATGTCGAGTCGAGCCTGCTGTACTCCCTGAAACCCGAAGTAATGCTAAACTGCGGCAGATATGTGTTGTAACTCCGTTACAACTCTCCCAGACCTAAAGTCTGGCACATCTAGAAAAGATATTTTACGAATCGCATCAACTTTGGATTATTCCACAAAAGGGGGAGACCCATACTCACGGAATTCAGGATGATGTTGTGTTTTGAGAGTTTCCGCGATAGGTTCACCCCCTCCAAAGCCCCCATTACCTCATCAAGTTCTGCATCCGACATCTTTTCTAGGGTCTTTAAGCCAAAACGCCCAACCTTATAATGGTTCAAAAACCTTTTCTTCCACTCCTTCTCGTACTTAGAAAGGAACCTCTTGGAAGGATCTCCTATCTTCACAGCTTCTGCAGCAACCTCTCCGCAAAGCATACCGGCAGCCATTCCGTAAGGCATGCCGGCCTGTCCAGCAGCCCCGCCTACAACCATCAGCCCATCGCCTACTATCTCATTGGGCATTGTAATTATTTGGTCTGCTCCATCCGATATGCTAAGGACTTTGGCCCCGTCAAACATGTCGCGTTGTAAAAATCTATCAAAATACTTTTTTGGCTCATCCCCCCTCACAAATGCTCCAACGCTTGCTTTACCATCTCCTTTTGGGGAAATCGTGGCTTTCCAGCCAGGCGCAACTTCTTTACCCAGAAAGTAGTGGAAATAATTTTCGTCGACGTCTGCGCCTTCAATCTCAGCCTGGATTGCATATGCAAGATCTTCCGGATGCTTCGTCGTCTTTAACCCCGTTTTTTTAACGATTTCGGTGCTGCCTGAAGCACATATGATGATCTC
>CAYPOB010000021.1:0-15212 GCA_964412405.1 uncultured Methanocellales archaeon
GCGTCTTTCCAGTTCCTGGTGGCCCATGCAACAAAACACCCTTGGGCGGTTCTATACCCAATTTCTGGAACAGCTCTGGGTGTTTCATCGGCAACTCGATCATTTCCCTTACGCGTTGAATTTCGTCCTTTAATCCACCTATGTCCTCATAAGTTATGCCGGTCACTATTGCCGATTCATATCCACTGGCCGGTTTTTCCCGTAGCTCAAGCAGGGTAGTTTCGGTGATGAGGGCGATTCCAGAAGGAGTCGTGTTGACCGCGACCAGTGGTATTACTTGGCCCATAATCATTCGCCCCATAATGGGCTGCACCATGGAACTCATTATCGGCACGACATCGCCCTGTACAACAGGACGCTTGAGTACTTGGCGCCTGACCATGTCTACGGCATCATCACTAAATCGAATTGGTGCCCCCTCCGGCGGTGCCAGGACCACTTTTTTTGCCTCTTTGACCTCTGCCTTTCTGACCACAACCCGTTCTCCGATTCCAACATCGGCGTTCCGCCGGGTGAATCCGTCAACCCTAATAATTTTTTGTTCCCAGTCCTGTTTATCTGCGCGCCATACTTTCGCAGCAGTAACCGACTTGCCCTTTATTTCGACGATGTCGCCTGGCGAAAGTTTCAACTCCAACAACGTGGTTGGATCAAGACGCGCAATGCCCCTGGTAAAGTCAACAGGGTATGCATTTGCGACATTCAAGTAAAATTCATCCACTGGTGTTCTCCTCCAAATATTAATAAGACATCCATAATAATATGATACAATGCAACGCAGTGAGATATAAAATTATGGTGCGATGATGAAGGCAGTTATATTTGACCCCGTTTCTGGTGCCTCTGGTGATATGATTATCGGGAGCTTGATCGATATAGGGGCAAGGAAGGACATAGTAGAAAATGCGATGACATGCATCACCGATTTCGGAGAGGTCGAAGTCGATATCACGAAAACGAATAGGCTAGGCATTGGTGGGATACGGGTAAGCGTGACCAGCGATGATAGCGGGAATCGAAAATATATAGATATTGTGAGGGCAGTTGAATCGTGTGGGCTTGATGATGCAATAATCAGGGACGCTATCGCAATATATGATAAGATCGCTTATGCTGAATCGAAAATACATGGGATACCCCAAAACCGATTGCATTTTCACGAAGTTGGTACTGCTGATGCAATCGCAGATGTAATGGGTGCGTGTGCAGCATTTCATGACCTCGGTTTTAGGAAGTATGCAATTCAAAGCACCCCAGTATATGTCGGCAGCGGTTTTGTAGACACGAAACATGGGTATCTGCCAGTACCGACACCTGCGACGTTGGAAATACTTTGCAATTCCAGTTTAATTCTTAGAGGAGGTCCGGTGGAAGAAGAATTATTAACCCCCACCGGTGCGGCGATACTTGCGCAGTTCGTTCAGAAATGCGACATATTTTTCCCAGAAATTGCCGCCAAAAAAATTGGATATGGAGCTGGATCAAAAGAGCTCGATATGCCCAATGTGTTGCGCATTGTGGTTGGGGAGATGGATGCGCTTATTCATGACTCGATCGAAGTACTTGAAACAAACGTCGATGATGTCACTGGCGAAATACTGGGCAACCTGCTCGAGGAGTTGATGAAGTTGGGTGCGAAGGACGTCGCCATCATACCTGCCACGATGAAAAAAGGACGGAGTGGACATATAATACAGATAATCGCAAAATCCGCGGATGTGGGCGTGCTGGCAAGAAAGGTCATCGAGGAAACCGGCTCACTCGGCGTGCGAGTAATACCTACGAGACACAGGCTGATCGCCAAGAGAAAAATGGCATCGGTTGCGATCGAGGTTGCCGGGAAAAAACATAAAGCTGGCGTCAAAATAGCAACAGATAGCAATGGAAAATTGATGAACATTTCTGCCGAGTTCGATGATTGCAAAAGAATAGCCAACGAAAACGGCATACCTTTAAAAGAGGTAATCAGGAAAGTGGAGGAGGTTGCTTGGAGTCGATTTAAATGATAAGAAAGAAAATTGGAATCACCATCTCGATAGTTGGCATATTAATCATAACCATATCTACGGCAAAAGCACATATAAAACATCCCCTCACCCGCCATCGAGTGGACATTATCATTATTTCTGAGTAGATGGACGGGCTCTCTTCTACATCGAAATACCGCCAGCCCTTCAAGAAAGGACCTATGATATTATCATAGCAATAAAAGGTTAAGATGTGTCAACAGGTGGTCTCCCATTTGCAGCATGGCATAGTATCGCTTCCTCAAGTGCCAATTCGCCTCTGGCAACCTGGCGGGCTAATTTCCTTGGAATGGTCGTCTGACCATTTGATCGTTCTCGACTCTGCTCTTGTATAACCCTGATTTCTCCTTTTGATGGCTCGATTTGCTGTCTACTGACTGGAATTCCCTCGAGGCTGGCTATGTTGATGGCTGCCACCACGTCGGAAATCATTTGCCCCCTTACTCCCCTCCCAAGGTGGGGCGTGGTAAAACTTTCGTCAACTAACTCCACACGTATTCCTAAATCAAGTAGCATATTTATGATTTGTGACCTGGCAAGCCGAGCACCATGTCCAATCCGAATCACGACATTTTGAATGGATTGTTCTCCCAAGACGTGCTGTACGACCGCACCAACTCTACTGATAGATACCTGATGCACAGATATGACCATTTCATCTGCAACGACCGCAATTCCGGGATATTTGCCAGGGTCAATGCCGATTATGACCTTATCGTACTTGCGGACGCCGCCAAGCAAACGCTGGGCTTCGTCCACGGCGGTGCGCACTCTTTTAGCGACCACTATCCTATCGGAATCAAAATTAATTCGATCAAATTCGGCTTCCGTTGTAATTACTACGCCGACGTTAATGGGTATCGCATCTTTTAATGAAAGTGCTACGAAGCATAAATTCCGTGCCCTCAGCTCCTCCACCAAGGGCCTATAGACCGAAAAATCCTCAGTTATTGCGGCGATATGTTTATGCCTCAAAACCCCCCACATCTAAAATGTGTGTTAGAAATATTTAAATGTTGCCTATGGTGGATGTGAAAACAATTAAAATTAAAAAATATACCAGTGGATGCGGAAGACTTGACGAATTGTTGGGAGGGGGTTTTGAGTCCGGGACCGTGACCCAGTTATTTGGAGAGGCGGGCAGTGGCAAGACCAATATTTGTCTCCAGTTGGCGATCGAGACCGTGAAGGGCGGAAAAAAGGTCATATTTATCGATAGCGAGGGGTTCTCAGCCGAGCGATTTAAGCAGATAGCAGGGGATGATGCGAAGAAGCTTGCAGAAGACATCATAATCTATGAACCGATGGACTTTGAACAGCAGTATACATCCATTAAGGATCTGAAAAAGGTGTTAAAGGAAAATATAGGGATGATAATACTCGACTCTGCTACAATGTTTTATCGGTCCGAATTTGTCTCAGAATCACAGATTTCACGATATGATGATGAACAGATTGCCTTGAGGAGGGGGTTGGCGAGCCAGGTGGCACACCTATTAGTACTTGCCAGAAAATATGATGTGGCGTCCATCATCACAAACCAAGTATACACCAATATAGACAATAACCAATTCCGTCCCCTCGGCGGGAATATGATAGAACATCTCTCCAAAAATATCATTCAATTAGAAAAAATAAAGAACGGGAGGAGGAGGGCGAGCATACGAAAACATAGGTCCCGACCAGAGGGGATTTCGTGTGAATTTGTGCTAACCCAGGATGGCGTGAAGGATATATAAATCGTCAAAACGTATATCTGATTATTCCTTCGTAAACGGTTTCTGCTTTTCCCCCCATGAACGCGCGACCGTCTTCCAACGATATGCACAGTTCGCCTCCTTTGGCCTTGACCGTTACATCGTCGCCAACCATCCCAAGTTTATTCGCAACGACGGCAGATGCGACGGCTCCAGTGCCGCAGCTAAGCGTTTCAGCTTCAATGCCTCTCTCATAGGTTCGTATCTTGATGCTGCCCCCTTCTACTTTGACAAAATTTACGTTTGTCCCATTTGGAAATATTGGATTATGCCGAATTTTTGGCGCAATCTCCATTATCGGAAGAGATTCAATATCACACGGAAAATCGGAGATTTTCCCATCCAACCCTTTCTTTAGGAGACTTCCTTTAGGAGACTCCTTTCGGAATAGCTCGGGCACAAAGATGACTGCGTGCGGCACTCCCGTATTCACTGCAGATACCTTCATACCCATGATATCTTTTTCCAGAAATTCGAACCTGGGCTCCCCCATGTCCACTTTAGCCCATATTTGATTCTCCGAGCCCTCCCTTATTTTAATCGTCATATCTCCAGCAACTGTCTCGACCGTAACGGTTCCCAGCCCAATATAGCCAGCGTCGATTGCATATTTTACGAGGCACCTAATGCCATTGCCACACATCTCTGCCTCCGAACCATCTGGATTGAAAATCCGCATTTTGAGATTTGCGTGTCTTGATACCAAAAGGAACAAAACGCCATCTGCACCTATTCCAAATTGCCGATCGCAAAATCGCCCGGCAAAATCGCCCTTTTTATCATCTGGTATAACTTCCCTGTCATATTCATCTAACAGGATGAAGTCGTTGCCGTTTCCATGCAATTTGGTGAACATTATCATGAATACAACTCACGAAAATCTTGGCGGGATAATCTGATTTGCCAGCAGATCATCATATGACTCACGCTTTCGGATGATGTCAACTTTTCCATTGTGCACGAGCAGTTCTGCGCACCTCAGCCGCCCATTATATTGTGAACTCATCGAGAACCCATATGCGCCCGTGTCGAGGATTGCGATGATATCATTCTTCACGGTTTTTGGTAGAGTGCGACCCTTCGCGATAATATCGCCGGATTCACAAATCGGTCCCACTACCGTGTATTTTTCTGATGGCTCCTGGTCTGCCTTGTTTGCGACCATGACCTCATGATGTGCGTCGTACATCGTGGGCCTGAGGAGGAGGTTGAAACCTGCATCGACGCCGACAAAGGTCTTGTACGCCCGCTTGACCGCATTTACTCTGGTCAAAAGAATCGTGGAATCACCAACGACATATCTCCCTGGCTCGAGTATCAGCTTTGGGCTGATGCCCAGAGATGTTGTACGCTCATCGAAAATTGGCAGGATTGCGTCTGCAAGATCTGACGGCGATGGTGCTACGTCGTCTTCCCTATATGGAACCCCAAGTCCGCCCCCCATATCGACGAACTCAAGTTCGATGCCGAGTTTTATCACCTGCTCAACCAGCTCGAGCATCCTCTGCATGGCATCTACAAAGGGCTTGACATCGAGAATCTGCGAACCTATATGGCAATGGATGCCTATCGGCTTTATGCCATCAAGTGAGATAGCCCCCTTATACGCAGATACAACTGCCGCATGAGGAATGCCAAACTTGGATTTTTTAAGCCCTGTACTGATCTTTGGATGCGTAACTGGCGATACATCTGGATTGACCCTGAATGCAATCTCGACTTCGGTGCCATGTCGACTTGTGATCTTCGAGAGGGTTTTCAATTCATCTAACGAGTCGACAGATATCCTCACCCCTTTTTTCACTGCTATTTCCAGTTCGGCATCCGTTTTGGAATTTCCATTGAACAAGATTTTTTGTGGAGGGATTCCCGCCCTGAGAGCGCAGTATAATTCCCCATCTGAAAAGACGTCTGCTCCGGCTCCTTCTTGCGCCAGTATTTTTAGCACAGTTAAATTATAGTTCGCCTTCGCCGCATAATATATATCAGCATCTGGAAAAGCACTATAAAATCGCTGATAATTCGCCCTGATACGAGATTCGTCCATCACGTAAAGTGGCGTGCCGAATTTTCCAGCTAAGGCAACAACGTCAACGCCACCTATGATAAGATGCCCATTCTCAACATCCAAATGCGGCCTGTGTTGAAACATGTCTTTATATCTCCAGCATTCTAATCCGCTCAACCGCTTCCTTGATTCTCTCTACTGGTTTTGTCAGCGCAAAGCGTATATACCCCTCACCATAATCACCAAAACCCGTGCCGGGCGTCGCCACTATGCCCGCCCGCTCCAACAACAATTTTGAGAACTCTAACGAATTGAATCCGGAGGGGACTGGTGCCCAGACATAAAACGTTGCCTTCGGCGGTGTTACTGATATCCCCAATTCATTGAGCCCTGCAATTAGAACATCCCGCCTCTCCTTATATATTTTTCTCATGTACTGGACACAACCCTGAGGACCCGTCATCGCAATGATTCCCGCCATTTGTACCGCCATGAACGCACCCGAATCTACGTTGGTCTTTACCTCTCCAAGGCCTTTGAGGACGTCCGCATTGCCGACCGCGAAGCCGATGCGCCACCCTGTCATATTGTACGTCTTGGACAGTGAGTGGAACTCAATTCCAATATCCATGGCACCTTCCACCTCCAAAAGGGACGGTGTCCGAAACCCATCATATGTCATCTCCGAATATGCATTGTCATGGCAGACGATTATGTCGTTGTCGGTCGCAAAATCGACGACTTCTTTGAAGAATTTCATGTCAGCAACCGCAGATGTCGGATTGTTCGGGTAGTTAATGAACATGAGCTTGGATTTCTTCGTAGTCGTTGAGTCGATGGAATCCAAATCGGGCTTGAAATCGTTTTCAGACAGCAGAGGCATGATGTGTGGAGTGCCGTCTGCGAGCATTGTCCCGATTTTGTATACGGGATAGGCTGGGTCAGGCACCAATGCCACATCGCCGTGATTTATGAATGCCAGGGGAGTGTGCGCAATGCCCTCTTTTGATCCGATGAGGGCAAGCACCTCCTTCTCTGGGTCCAATTCAATGCCAAACGTCCTTTTATACCATTGGGACACTGCCTCTCTGAAGGAGGGCATGCCGACATAAGAGGGATACTGATGAGTAGATGGATCCTGAACGGCATCACAGAGCGCCTTGATGATGTGCTCTGGCGTAGGATGATCTGGGTCGCCCACTCCCAAATCGATGACGTCCACGCCCTGTTCGATCTTCTCTGACTTCAATTTGTCAATGGTCGCAAAGAGATATGGCGGCAATGTGTTTATTCTATCGGCGTACATCTTTATTATTCTCTTATGCGTGCGGGATAAATAATACTTTTGCCATAAACTCATAGCTCATATATCATTATCCCAAAATATAGTTGTGGCTAACAATGTATGCCCTGAAGAAATACCATAAAGACGCGTGCCACCTTTAAGTGTAAGAATTGCGCTCTCAACGTCTACGTTCTCTGGTATACGTACGCTATCTACTGGGGCTATTGGAACTCCTTGAAACTTCACCGTAAAAGCACCATCTTTTTATAACTTCTCGATGTCAACGGTCTGGCTTGTGGCATTGCCGCTGATGAGGATGGATACGATATATCTCATCTTTCCTTCTGGAACAGCTTCAAATAAAGGTGTTCTATTGGTATGGATTTCCACAGCCTCGGTTTGGAGTCTTTCTAAAATTTGTTCTCGTGCTAGTATTGTTCTTATTTTACGCCCCCATATATCTACTATATCTACTTCCTTAATGTTTCAATTTTCGTTTTTTGGACATTTCTGCTGTTTCACTAAAATAGCACTATTGCGCCAGTATATTGTATATATTGGGTGAGCCATAAGTTATATGTTTATGGCGCTAAAGCTGTTTATAGTTGCCATTTCGTCTTCAATCGGTTAGTGTTTCGTTCGCCTGTTCCTGTTCTTCAAGCCCTTCTCTGGCCTCCTCTCTCATTCTCTCTTCGATCTCGGCTCGCCTTTCCTCTATCTCTTCTCTGAGCTCTTCGAGTTCTTCTCTGATTTCCTCAATTTCTTCTTCCATTTGTTCGATGAACTCCTCTGCATTCTCTGCCAAGCGTTCTGCCGCTACTGCCTGACCGAAAGCTTCGCCATAATTGCCCTGCTCGAAAGCGGTTTGCGCCTGCTCCAACCTGGCTTGTGCCCGCTCAACGAGAGTTAGCACCGCCGGCTCTGTGATATTTGCCACTTCCACGATAGCTTGCACTTCTGCGATTTCCTCCACAGCGTCTTCTATCTGCTCAAGTGCTCTCTCTTCCATCCTCACAAGGCCCTTTTGCCTTTCGATCCTCTCTATCTCTATCTCGATCTCGACTTCGTCCTTGCCGGTCTGCTGCATGATCTCGATCCTCGTCTCACCCTTCGCTATCTCTATTTCAATTTCCACTTCGCCAGTCTGGGCTTGTAGACGGTTTAGTATAGAGCTGATGAGAGCTATCTGTTCTGGCGTGACGTTGCCCTCGATCTCAATGCTAACTTCTAGCTCGTTGCCAAATCTCTCGACATTCTTTCTGTGTTCGACGACATCTCGTTCTAATTCGATTTGGATCTCGATCTCACTGGTTGCATTGACATGTTCTATATTCCTGATGCGCTCCTTTACCGCGGCTAACATCTGTCTATGTTCGTGCTCTGCACTTGCCATTGCCTCGAAGTTCCCCTGCTCTGCCATCACTTCTGCTTCTGCAAGCCGCTCATCGGCTATCTCCAGCCCCATTCGTGCATGGGCTTGCGGTCCCTCAAGACTGGCTATTAACAGGCTGATTCTGTCAAGAGCCACGTCCAGCCAATAGAATGGGTTGTCTGGGGTTGTGCCTGCTACCTCTACGGCTATCCTTGCCTCTACATTTGCTGTTCCTTCCTGAGCAAGCGATGGCATGGCTGTAGCCAATAGAAGCATCGCTGCCACCATTATACTCTGAATTCCTCTCATTTTCATTTCATTCTAACCTCCTTTATTTTTAACGTGTTATAGTGCACCCTATCACAATTTAAAGCATCCTACGGTCTTGTTTTTCCAAAAAGTTGTGAGACGGTTCCCATTTGTTCAAAAGAGTTCAAATGACTCCCGTTTCATTCAAAAGGTCGTCATAACTCACTTTATAGCCTTTGTAGCAAAAGGTTTTAGATTAAGTGATACATAACTGTGAGTATTAACATGAAACTCACTGTAAAGAATTTCGATATAGAAACGGGGAAATATAAAATCGTGATGAATCTCTCCGATGCAAATGAGCTGGGGCTTAGAGCGGGTGATCGGGTTAAGATTAAAAATAGGGGGAGCGTCGTCGCCATAGTCACGACGACGGATACTATACTCCAGAAAGGCGTCGTCGGTGTTTATGGTGAGGTTTGGAAAAAGCTGGGGACCAAAAATGGCGAAGAAGTCGAGATATTGCCGACCGCTCACCCCATATCGACCGAATTAATCAGGAAGAAGATGGACGGCAAGAAGTTAAGCAGCGAAGAAATACATGACCTCGTTCGAGATATTACCGATGAGAATTTATCAGAAACAGAACTTGCCGCATTCGTGACCTCCATATATATTCATGGGATGGACTTGGATGAGGTCGAATGGATGGCCAGGGCGATGGTCGATAGTGGGGAGAGGGTCGAGCTTGACGGGCACCCAATTGTGGACAAGCACAGCATAGGGGGTGTGCCTGGCAACAAAGTTTCACTTTTGGTGGTCCCAATAGTGGCAGCAGCAGGTTTGCTGATACCAAAAACGAGTTCCAGGGCAATTACGGGCGCAGGAGGCACTGCAGATTTGATGGAGGTGCTCGCACCCGTGAATCTATCGGCTAGCGAGGTCAAGGAGAACACCGAAAAAGTAGGAGGAGTCATTGCCTGGGGTGGTGCTACGAACATCGCGCCAGCAGATGACAAAATCATCGAAGCAGAATATACGCTCTCAATCGACCCATATTGTCAGGTACTTGCGTCGGTGATGGCTAAAAAAAGTGCACTCGGCGTTGATTTGGTCGTAATCGACATACCAACTGGCGTCGGGACAAAAATAGATACGGCCGAAGCTGGAAGAAAACTTGCAATGGATTTCATCGAACTCGGCAGACGCCTAAACATTTCCGTTGAATGTGCTATGACATACGGCGGGTCACCCGTTGGGATGGCCATTGGTCCTGCTCTAGAGGTGCGAGAAGCTCTTCATTGTCTGGAAAGTATTAAGGGGCCAAACAGCCTTATTGAAAAATCCACGTCTCTATCAGGAATATTATTGGAGATGGGTGGCGTTGCAGAAGCAGGGGCAGGCAAAGACGCAGCAGAACGAATTTTGCGCTCTGGAAAGGCACTCAAAAAGCTGAAGGAGATCATAGAAGTACAGGGGGGAGATCCCAACATCTCTTCGGAGTCCATAGTGGTTGGAGAGAATACGATCAACTGGACTTCCACAGCGGACGGATATGTCACCGAGTTCGATAACAAGCGCCTGATTAAAATCGCCAGGCTCGCTGGCGCCCCCATAAATAAGGGTGCAGGAGTGACGATTCATAAGAAAAAGGGACAAGCAATTAAGAAAGGAGAAACTTTGATGACGATATATGCTGAAAAGCAATGGAAACTTGAAAACGCAATCAAAGAGGCGCAACGGATGGGACCGATGATCGTAGAGGGGATGATACTTGAACGAATCCCAAAGATCACGAAGATATAACTCAGATAAATATGGGGAAGAGGATTTACAGGTGCAAAATATGCCGTGGTACTCAGACCTGCTAAACTCGAATCGGTCCACGACAGAATTCGTGAAGGGCATGTTTAAAAAAGTTCAATTTGAGATTATTCGACAACATGAAAAGGATGATGCGATAATTAGAAGGGCGCAGTTCGTTTTAGATGGGGAGCCGCTGATCATATCGACGGCCACAATCCCCAAGGATAACTCCCCAGAGTTTCTACGACAGGTGCGCGAGCAGAAAACTCCGATTGGCGATATCATAAAAGACAACAAGTACTGTGTTGAACGACATATCCTGTCAAACGATAGGTTATCAAAGCGCTACAAGATAGAGGGCGATGTCTGGATGGAGATCCGCGAGGAATATTCTGAGCGATGAATTTAGTACGGATGCCCGTACCGCTCCAGATGTGCTATCTCGCTAAGCGCCCTTCTCGTCGAGGTTGGCTTCTCTGTAGGATAGCCAATGGCAATGGCCGCCATCAACTTCAAAGAGTCGGGTGCGTTCAGTATCTGATTTACCTCTCCCCTTCTGCTGAGTATCTCGCCCAGCCAGACCGCACCCAATTCCAGCGAGTGCGCCGCCAGAAGCATGTTCTGGATGCATGCGCCGATCGCCATGGTGTCCTTTGTCCTGTCGTACATCTTGTCCTCGTCCAGGAAAACGGCGATCAAAAGGTTTGCAGAGCGGACTATATTGCCATAGGTGGTGCACTCCGCCACCTTTTCAATGGTTTTCCCACCCCTCACGACGATGAACTGCCATGGCTGATTGTTCATGCCAGACGGTGCCCACCTACCAGCATCGAGTATGATGTCTAACTTCTCGTCCTCGACGTTGACATCCCCGAACTTTCGAATGCTTCTCCTGCTTCGAATAGTGTCTATGATATCCATAATTTCAAAGAACGCCCCCAATACTATATTCTTTTCTATTATGTGCCGCCATCGCCCAATAGCCCCAACCCCTAAAATACAAGGGCAAAATAACAAAAGTTTAAAGCAAGGGAATTCAAATATATGGTACTATGGGATATCTATTAAGCGCCTTTGGGATAACCTGGGCCGTATTGATCACCTATATGGTTTTGCTTCACAGAAAAAAGGCGAAGTTGATATGGAAGATAGAGGGGCTGATAAAGGGGGACGATACTTGAAAAAAAGAGATAAAACGCTCGTTGGAGTGATGTTTATCGTCGGATTGCTGGTCATAGGAGTATGGGACGCTGGCATTGTAGGATATCTCTCGGTATCCGAGGTCACATCTGACCCACAGTACATCGGAACCGATGTACAGGTCTTGGGTATTGTGAAAGAGGGGAGTGTACATATTGATATAGATGGCATCTCCTTTGAACTGACGGATCACGAAGCCACCATACAGGTCGAGCATGCCGGCGATCGACCCGTCGATCTAATAGACGGAGGAGAGGTTGTGGTAATTGGGGAATTGGTTTCAGACGAAAAAATAGTTGCCAGACAGGTAATAGTAGGCTGCCCATCAAAATATGTCGGTGGCGATGTGATTGGTCAGACTTATTAGTCGGACTTATATTTTTTTATGAGTAAATATGCGCTTGCTATCGTAAGCCCAATCAGGAGCCATCCAACCATCTGCCCAGGAATGCTCTCTGGCCAAGCATGCGGCGATACCCAAAGCCCCCCCCGTACGACGAAGGTAGCTAGTATTATGAATATGAACGTAACTATGGCCAACAATGGTGTCGCAAGCTTGTACTCGCCGTTTCTTTTGAATCGATATTGTGCGTGCATATAGGCTGTCGCTGATAGCCATGGAATAAACGACGACGTCTCGACCGGGTCCCATGTCCAATACCATGCCGCCCATCCCAGGACTTCATATGCCCATAGCCCGCCGATGCCCTTGCCCAATGTTAAGGTGAGCCATCCTACCCTGCCCCACGGCTCTGCTATTTGTGTCCACTTCGAGTCACCCAATATCAGATAACCAATGGCGGCCGCAAACGGGATTGTGAACGCAGCATATGCTATGAAATATAGCGGCGGATGTATCACCATCCACGGAGTCCTGAGCAGCGGCATCATGCCCATCCCAAACGTTGGTACTACCCCAAACACATCAACTGATAGCCTGAACTGGTCTTTGACAATCAAGATGATGAAGAATGCCACTGCGACGATCAGCGTAACCGAGCGCGTGATATTCATTATTCTCGTATCCACAAGATCCTTGCTTTGACTTGTATGCTGTATCAGCACCGATATGCACATCAAGCACCATGTCCAGAACAGCCACGACCCCGCCATTCCAGCCCATATCGCAGATAGACGTAAGTACCATGCCAGGTCGACGCTTGAATGTTGATACACATAGATAAACCTTAAATCCACCGTGAACAAATAATAAGCCAACAGCAAAGTTGCCAGCGTCGTGGTGACTAAACATCCGAGTTCTGCCTTTTTGGAAATGTCACGCAGACTCGACTTGTCACTACGATAATGCCAGATGGCATATCCCACTGCTGCGATGCATAACAAGAGGGAAACCCATATCAAAACTTCGCCAATGTTCATATAGGATAACTCACTATTTTTGTATATATGTGTTGTGGAGAGGAGTATGAATATCGAAGAGCATCTTAACGAAAAAAAGGTGATAATGGCAACAATATTCGTGCTGTCCGTACTCACCATCATAACGTTTATAGGCCTCATGCTACCGCTCTGGATAAGATTTACAACTGGGGCGGAGGTGGGCTTATGTCCCCACTATTTTAACATAAGGACTGTGCTACCGACCGTGGCATTCGTCCTATTGATGGGAATTTATATGATGCTTAGATACTTCGAGCCCAGCAAAATTCTCATCGTTGTTGGCGTAGTAGCACTTGCTACAGTGGTTAGTGTAATCGTATCTCCCTGTATTTTCGTAGGTTTATTGTCGCCCGTCCTCGTATTTGCACTAATTGCCACCAGCTACAAAATATGGCGGGCTATAAACCCGAAATCGATGAAGGCTACACTGCGAAGGACGAGCCCACACCTGATCCATCTCGGAGTGGTGCTACTCCTGCTCGGAACGATAATCAGCACGACTTTGGTGTCCGAGACTTCGCAGGTAGTGGGAGTTGGTGAAGCGGTGGAATTTCAGCAATACACCATAAGGGTGACGAGGATAGACAACTTTTTTGAGGGGGCGCCGTTCGGAGAGAAACCAGGCAGTGTGTTGGTGAGTCGTGTTGTGTTTGATGTGTATGAGGATGATAGATTGATCGATCGCGGAGAGGCCAGGTTCAAAACGGACTTTATATGGGACAAAAGCTTCTCGACCCACTACATCAACAGAATGCCATTCGAGGAGTTGTTTGTGGCAACCAGATTCGTAGATGTGCCCGCAGGCGTGGTTGACCTATACGTCAGAATCGTCCCAATGATAAACCTCGTCTGGGGCGGAATGGCGCTGATGGGGATTGGCATCACGATACTGATGGTCTTGGAGTGGGACACCAAGAAACCAAAACCAAAGGATATCAGGAGAAAATATGAAAAACAACTCCAGGAAGAGCTTAAAAAACTTAGGGAGAGGGGCGCGTGAAGTTAAAATATATTGCCGTCCTCCTGCCGTTGTCCTTGATATTGATGGCGGTGGCGGGTGCATACGATGCACCGATCGGCATGGCGGTGGCGGATAACGTTGTGGTGATGGAACACGATATCATAGTGGAACAAGAGGGAGATGTGTTGGTCATTTCAGAGTCGATGTTATTCAACAATACCGGCGATGGAGTATTTGAAGGTAAAGTAATAGCACGCATCCCGGCCAATGCTATCGTTGAATCCGCTACTGAACATTATTACTTTCACGGCGGAGAAGATGCCCATGTTTATTGGCCACTCGTACTATCCCCTAATGAATCGGTAAGGATGGAATTGGTTTACACGACGATGCCACCCGTATCAGGAACCATATGGAAAAATTTCATTTTTGAAAAAGAACTAGAACACCTAACGGGCAGGCTCATCTTACGAGTCATAAGCGAAAAGGATGTAGTGGCCACTACTGTGGACTTGATGACTATGAAGGAGAGCACATACAATGAGACGATGGGAATGAATGTCGCACTATTTGTCGGGGTCGACATGCCCCCGCAAAGAGTGGGACTTTTGATGAAGTGGACGGAAATTTTCACATTAGCCAAATATGTAGGAGGTGCTGCCTTGGTGGTGGCGCTCATAGCATTCCCAATCTTAAAAAGTAGGGGAATTAAAAAAGAGGGGCATGAGGAGTTGGAGTACAGGAAGGAGGCATTACTATCGACGTTGAACCAGATAGAAAATGACCACCGGGCGGGAGAGATATCAGAAGTAGGATATCGAGAGCTCAAATCCGAATATGAGGAAAAAATCATCCAGATAATGAAAAAATTGGACAAGATAGGAGAAGATGTTGCAGAACGTGAGATAAAGATGGAGGAATCGAAGAAGCTTGATAAGGCCGAAAAACCCGAGGCAAAAGAAAGTATCAGAGAACTGAAAATGAAGAAGGATGCGCTGATATCGATGCTAAAACAGATAGAGGACAACTACAAGGCGGGAGCCATCACAAAGGACGAATATCAGAAACTCAAATCAGAATACGGGGATATCGCCATAAAAATAATGAGGAGATTGGATGAGATGGGAGGGATGTAAAGATCGTTGA
>CAYPOB010000022.1:0-15019 GCA_964412405.1 uncultured Methanocellales archaeon
GGGGAATTGACTCAAGCAGAGCACCCGTAAGTGTGCCGATTACGGCCAGGAAGAACATGGACTGGTAAGGAGAGGAGGACATATGTATGCCACCCACCTCATTGAATGCAATTATCCAACTGCCAATGATAAATGCAAATATCGTGCCGAAGATGAGGAAAAATGCGCTGCCCGTAATCGTCTTTATCCTTGGCGATTTATCCGTTTCGATGATCTCGCATATGGAGACAGCGAACGTGCTGATGGCAATGGACGCTCCCAAAAGATAGACAGGAAAATTTGATACCAAGGACAAAACCGTTAGAATCAAAACGGCAAAGCACAAGTGTAGCGGACCCTGTATGACATATGTAAATCCAATCATCGCCGCCAGGACTATGAGTACTATCTGCCACATCTCCAGAAATGGGAGTGCCAAAGCGGCGCAGCCAAACAAAATGCGTACTACTTGCCTTTCGTATCTCGATAATGAACTCAACTTCAATTCGCCCTTCCTCCACGCTTTCAGCGGTACACACTGATCGACAAAATACTTTATCTCCTTTCTACTTATATTTAGCCAAGATGGATGGAGTCATTCTGGACCAATATGAGAAGGAGATAATCGGTCAGATAGGGAAAGAGGATATTCCAGAATATATACTTCTCGTAATCGCTGAAGAGGACCTGCAGACCGGCGATGCGCTCAAGAAGCTCAAGGCATTTGTCTTCTGGTGCTCCGAAATTGGAATTCGCGAGGTTACAGTACACATCAGTGCGATTGCCATAGGGAAGATAAAGGAAAGAATTTCAACACTCACTAAGCAATTGACCGAGGCAATGTCCCACCTCCCAGCCAGGGTTACAATATATACAGAATCCGAAAGGATAGATGTAAATCCTGGAAAATATGACCTACTGCTTGACATTTCAATTGGCTATGGGGGAAAGCAGGAACTGGTCAGGGCAATCAAGCAGATAATGCATAAAGTTGAGGGAGGAGAACTCACTCCAGACGATATTGATGAGGCATTGATCGAGTCACACCTTGTATTTAAAGCAGAACCAGATTTGGTCATCAAGACCGGTGGAGTACGACTGACGGATTTTCTGATATGGCAAGCAGTGTATTCGGAGTTCTTTTTTACAGACGTGAACTGGGTAGGGTTCAGAAAGGTGGATTTTTTAAGGGCGATCAGGGATTATAAGAAAAGACAGAGACGATTTGGGAAATAGCGGCCTAAATCAGGAAATGTATTGATGTGAAGAGAAGGCCTGACGGGGCATACTGGCCTTTGTGGTCGGCAGGGAAATGTTGAGTGCGATTTAATGAATTCCTCAAACAACAATTACTCCGAGTTCATAAAAGTTATCTTCATATCTAAAAGAACCATATGGAACAACCTTCATCAATTTGTCCATTTCTTCAAGAGTTATCACCCTTGATGCTGATCTCGTCTCTTTTAGCTCCATTTTATCCAAAACCGAACGTAATATTGGATACACCCCCCCCCATCTCTTCGTCCAATACAAAGTAATGCTCTGGCTCATAATCTACCCTGTCGATATCAAGATACATTGGAAAATCCTGTCTTGGAAGCCCAACATACAAGCCAGCAATAGTGATTAGCGTTATGGCCATCACAATTATCACTATTTTTTTATTTCTATTCTTCATATTCACTCAAAATGATCCTTGTTAGCGGTGATATCAGCTACGCACGCACTGCACCATCCCGTAGCCATCCACCACCAAACAACAAACGATGACTACGATGCCGAACGCTATCAGCAACTTTTTTTATCATTTTCACGCCCCCCAAATTCAACATTAATCCTATAATATCGACTGCCCTATCCAAAATGTTACATTTCCTGTATAATTGCTTATATACGCAGCAACTGGTCCACGATAACGCTCCACTACTGCTTTGTATGTTTCTGTAATCTCATCATTCCATGTGACTTTAAATAAATATTCTCCCTCCTCTCTTGCAAGTACGGGAGAGTCCACCCTCTCTTTTGGTCCTATCACATACGTTTCGTTAAAGATGGGCATCGTCGAATCTGTTACTTCGACGATCACTGTGTGCTCTTTTATATCTCCATTGTAGATTGAGAAGCTAAGAGGTTCTGGTGGTTGTAGGGCAAACCCAATAGTAGCAGCAATAGGAATCAAGAATAGAGCGATGAAAGAGACGACAAACGCTTTTACTATAAAACCAAGAGGCCATCTTTTAGAGACATACAACCCAATGGCAAACAGGACAGAATAAACTAACAGAATAAAGCATACCGTTTCAAGTCCTGATAATCCAAGGATATCCTCTCCTAAAAATATGCCGATAAGGAAGGACAGGATACCTATCATGAAAAATAGGAGATATGTACCTTGCTTCTCTGTTCTCATAATTTCATCCTGATATTATCCACCGCAAAAAAATAAAAATGGTGTAGGATACTTATTCCCACCACCCTCTTATGTTCTGAGTTCTTTGCTGCAAAATCCACAGGTATAACCTATCGTATTTAGCAACAGGTCTATCAAATTGAAAGGAAGCTCCACCATAAATAACCAACAATTGATAATAAAAATACTGATAAAATACTGATAATTGCTCCGGCTTTAATCATATCTTTTATCTTAATTTTGCCTGTGCCATAAGCAATCGCATTTGGCGCAGTGCTAACAGGAAGAGACATCGCCATAGAAGTGCCAACAGCAACCGCTAAAACTAAAAAAGGAGCGGATTGTATCTGATAACCGACCTCTCCAACTATCGGAATTAAAAGCGCGGCAGTAGCAGTGTTGCTCATAAAAGTAGTCATTATAACCCCGATGCCAGCAAACAAAAACATAACCAAAGGCAATGCCAAATTAGCAATATCTATATTTTCCACTATAATATTGGCGAGCCCGCTTGCCTGAATCGCTCCGCTTAATGTAAGTCCCCCACCAATTAAAAATAAAACATTCCACTGGATTTGGTTAAAATCGTCATGAGTGAGCAGATTTGTTCCCAAGAAAAAGACAACTGGCATAAGAGCAATAATTGCAATACTAACACCATGGACATATTCTGTTAGCCAAAGCAATACAGTCGCTATAAAAACAACCAAAACAATTAACTGGTTTTTGGTAAACCCCTTTTTTGCGCTGTCACTCTCTGCTGCTATTTCTGCCTTAATCTCGTTATAACATTTTGTTTGTGATGGGAAAAGAGCAATAAGAACAAACCAAATTAAAAAAAGAAAAAGGATTGTAATTGGAATTGTAAAAATCATCCAATCTAAAAAATAGATATCAATTACGCCAATTTGAGATAAATACTTTATTGCAATGGGATTTGGTGGAGTGCCGACAGGGGTGCCAACTCCTCCAGCATTAGCAGCAAAAGGAATGGCTAAAATCATTGCTTTTTTAAAATTATCTTCTTTTGGAATTTTATTAATAATTGGCAAAATAGAAACAATCATTATAGCGGTTGTCGCGGTATTTGACATCCAGAAAGAAAGAAAAGCAGTAGAAAAAATTAAGCCAAGTAAAACATATTTTGGTTTAGTGCCAGTGTGAGTTAGAATATAATTAGAGGCTCGTTTTCCAAGTCCATATTTTTCTATCGCAATAGATATAATAAAGCCGCCAAGAAGAAGAGCAATTACTGGACTGAAAAATGGAGCCAGAGCAGTTGTCGCTGTATGTATTTCAAAAACAACCGTTAGAATAACAATCAAAAAAGCAGTCGCATGCAAAGGAATTGCCTCTGTTATCCAAAGAATAGCAGCAACGACAAGAACACTAAGAGTGGCAGAGACATACCAGCCCAAATAAGGAAAAGAAACGAAAAAAATCAAAAAAGCAGCTAAAATCGCTAAAGCTATTGAAAATTTTTTTTTGCGAAAAGCTACTCTTTTCTGAATTTGTTTTTCAACTTTATTTAAAAAACTCTCTTTAATCATAATAAAATCTTGAAACTCCGTCCACAACGTCTATTTTTGGATTTGCTGGATCGACGCCATATTTCTTGATGTACTCATTTATCGCCTTCTCTTCTATGGCGAACCACTCCTCAGGACTTATTACCTTATAACCTTCCTTTAAGCAGTAGTCATAGAAGAGGGGATCTATTCACTCAGATACTACAGCTTCATTCTCTTCTAAGGTTATCATCCCCATTGTCACAACCTTACCGTCTAAAATCGTCCCCTCCAAAAAATGGGGCAATCTACCCTCTGCAAACTTTATGTCGTTTTCGGTAATGTTGTATTTGTAGATCATCTGTCGGAAAGTCTACGCCATTTACTACGCCTTTATTTGCGATCACCGGCACCGCCAGCGTTCCCAGCATCAATATGGTCGCAAATATTGCGAATAGTCTTACGTTCATGTTATTCTCCAACAGCTTCATGGATGCTTTGATATAAATAATTTATCCATGTACTACCATATATTGATATATAATATATATATATATACATATATGCCAATGAAGTGAGGACGATGTCGATTTGAGAAGGCATATTTATTAGAACCTATAACTTCAGCC
Organism: uncultured Methanocellales archaeon; assembly: GCA_964412405.1. GTDB lineage: Archaea > Halobacteriota > UBA148 > UBA148 > JAJOKI01 > JAJOKI01. The sequence continues at coordinate 4,527 of CAYPOB010000022.1, forward strand.
CCATCTCCATTCTCACGTTAACGGGTAATTCATGCAATATGCTTAGCACTTCTTTTCTCGTAATATTCAGTATGCGCCTGGACAGGTTGATCACCTCCTCGACCTCGATAATCCTGTGAGGATTTGAACATTCACTTAACAATTTAATCATCCGTAGAATGGTATTGCGCCGTTTCTCAGATTCCCTCATTTGATATGTGCGCACGGCCCTCAAGAAGTCGATCTTGCGAAATTCCGGCCAATATGGTGCACAGAAATATGCTGCGCACTCGTTACCGCTCGCCTGCCACGGAAGGAAGTTGGATGCCCGCTCTTCTCCGCCTGTTCTGATGATCAGGTCGACGTTGACCGAATCACCCGAATACAAATGGGCAGATATAATGCTCTCATCGATATCCTCTGTTCGCGACCCTCCAGCAAGAATCTTTTGTGCTATTTTCCTTGCAGCATCGACGATTTCCTGCCGCCCACCATATGCCAGTGCAACGTTGAGGTAAAAATTGTCATAGTCCTTCGTTTTTTGTTCTGCCCGCTTAATCGCCAGCCTTACGTCGATGGGGAGACGGTCTATGTCGCCTATGGCCCTGATACGCACCCCATCACGGTGAATTCGCTCGTCAATGCACATCTCATCAAATTTTTCTTTAAATAATTTGTAAAGTTGCATGCGTTCTGTGTATGGTCTACGGAAATTTTCAGTCGAAAATGTGTATATGGTCAGTTGCTTGACCCCGATACCCACACACCATTCTATGAGTTTCTCGGTCGTGTAAGCACCATAAATGTGACCCTGGGAAGGAGATTCGCCAATTCTTTTGGCATATCTTCGATTTCCATCCTGTATGACTGCAACATGCGCCGGAATTGGATATTCTTTTATCTCTTCAGTAAGAAGGGATTCATATCCCATGTACACCATGTTCCGTATCTTATCCAATGCCATATGCTTACCTTTGTACATTTAGTAATTCTCCAGAACAGAGGCGACAACTTTCCTGTATCCTTCCTTGAGGGAGTAGATATTATGGTCGCCAGTTACATCGATGGAAAGAATGCCCAGACGCATATTCATTAAACCGACCATTGCAGAGATGCCCCTATAGCTCACGTTAAATTTCCGCCCTAACAGACAGTTATGGATACCCTCAGTGGTGTATGATTTATCCTCCAAAAACAGCTTGAGAACGGTCTTACGTACCCCAGTCTCATCCCGTTCTATATAATTTTTTAGTCTTTCCTTGACCTTAACATCTGAACCAATCAGTATCTACACCACCTTGATCTTCGATACAAATATCATTCTGCACCAATTATAAAGGCATTCTCTACGCAATTAATTATCGTATATCAACCAATAGTTTACGTTGATGCCTCTTTAAATCGTTCCCCAATAAGCTGTGGACTCAACGACGTCAGGAACCATCCCGCTCTCGGGCCTGAGGACGTGCCAAGCAGCGCGATATAGATAGCCTCGAACACGTATTTCGGGTCCACGCCGACATTCTCGGCAATTCGGTATATTTCAACATGTAGTGCATCTGCGGTCCATTCGCGCCCCACCTCATCCGCGAGGATATTCAATGCCTTCTTTTGCTGCGGAGATAATTTTTTAGCTGCGTTGGGGAGTTTTTCCCTGACCTTGAATTTCACGACGGGTGGGGCGAACTTATTCAGCCAATTCTCAGCATTTTTTACACGCTGTTTGATCGCATCCACATCATCAATAGCATATCCACTGCGCTTAAGCGTTTCAACGACTTGGTCAAAGTTGCTAGCTATCTGCACTATCGTGACCATATGTCTAAACGGGACCTTGGTAGATACCGAGGACGGTAGATGGGACAGTTCGTACGATCGGTCGATTTCGTTTAACTTATCATACTCATCTATCAGATTCAGCAGGGGCATGCCAGGGTCAAAGTCAATGTGCCTTTCTGGTTTTGTTCGCGTAATCAGATAACGCAGTACCTCTGACGGGACTACGTCGAGCATCTCTTGAATTGAAATGGCAACTCCTGCTGAACTTGACATCTTGCCCTGCCCCTTGAGAAAGATGTGCTCAAACGGTATTGGATATGGGGGATCGTAGTCATATATCTCCTTTGCAATACGCGTTCCAGTGTCATAGGAACCGCCAGCTACTGCATGGTCTTTTCCAAATGGCTCGACTGTGATGCCGAGTATCTTCCACCGCGCAGGCCAGTCCACCCGCCACGTGAGTTTTCCGCCCCCCTTTGATATGTCAGCAGTTCCCTGATGCCCACATTGGCATTCGTAATCCACCCCCTTCCCATGATATCCTGTGACGGCAGTCATAGTGATCCTGCCACATTGATCACATAGTGGATTAAATGGATTCCAATTTTGCGGCATCGTCCTTCCAGTGACTTCGGCAAGTCTCTGCGCAATTCTATCCTCGTTTATCAGTGCTGTCTGGATGGCATCGGCATAATCGCCGCGCTTGTACATCTGGTCTGCCCTGGTGATATCCGTCTCGATGCCCAACTTTTCCATTGCGTTCAAAAAGGGCTGCAGAAAATGTTCTGCATAATTTGCACAGCATCCATCCAGGTCCGGTATTTCGGATATGGGTTTACCAACGTGCGATGCATAGTCTTCTGAGAGGAAGGGATAAACCTTGCGAAGTGGGTCGTATGAATCCGCAATGTAGTGCAGGCGTACGTCCGCTCCATGGTCTTTTAGCGCCCGACGCACGGCATCTGCTGTTACCACCTCTCGCATATTTCCAATATGTATGGGTCCTGATGGAGTAACCCCCGTCGCTATCACATGTCTATTTCCGCTATTCAATACATCATTCGCAACGACATCTGCCCAGTGAACTGTATTTTCTGCCATCTACTTCATCTCGCCTTTACATCCGTGTCAATTTTCATATTATTACTTCGTCTCCCACCCACTTCAAAAACTCCTCGGAGCCGCTGTCAATTGCAAACGATATTATACATGGCGTCTCATAGCTGTGCAGTTCTTTTACACGCCCTTCTATCTTTTTGACGTTTTCCCCCCTCGTCTTTACGATCAACGCAACTTCATCCTCTTCTTGGACACCGTCCCAGCGATATACTGATGTTATCGGAAATAGGTTCACGCATGCTGCTAACCGCTCTTCGACCAGGGTGCGTGCAATGCGCCTGGCTTCGCCCATGTCACTCGTAGTTATATATATTACTGAGAACAATTTAAGCCACCAAACTCACATAGTAGGAGAGGTAGATATAAATGTATATGGATTTGCCGCCGTGGATTCTGATTGCACTAATTCTCGCAGGTGTATGGGTTGTGTTAGCCGCCCTTCATAAAAGGGGAGCCTTATCAAAGCACAACTTAGAGGTATCTGGTCCACTGCTACTTTGGCGCACGAACTATGGAAAGGGAACTATACGATTCATCGCACACAGGTTTAGACTCTTTTGGAATAAAGTTGGCGTGGCGTGCATTGTAATCTCCACGGTGACGATGATTTTCACGGCAGTTGTATTGATTGTGCAGGCTATTTTTATCATCAAAACTCCTGAAATTATACCCCAAGATGTCGGCATAGGGGAAATGGTCCTTTTGCCTGGACTGGCCCTCCCCCTAACATATGGATTGGTCGCGCTCTTCATCGCCATCATAGTCCATGAGTTTTCGCATGGGTTGCTGTCTGAAGCAGAGGGCATGAGTATAAAGTCGCTTGGACTGGGCGTTTTAGTGGCAATACCCCTGGCGTTTATGGAACCCGATGAAGAAGGGATTAAGAAAGCATCTTCAAGATCGAAGATGAAGATGTTTGCCGCCGGTCCAGCTGCAAACATCGCGGCGTTCACGATATCGTTCCTCATATTCACGCAGATACTATTGCCAATGTTCGCGCCCATCGCAGATGGAGTTGGCATATCGGAGACCATTGAAGGGTTTCCTGCCGCCGATGTCGGCATGACGAGAGGTGAAATAATCACCTACGTAGGAGAGGATAGGGTGAAGGGCATTGATGATTTCCGAGGGAAAATGGCGGAACTCAGCCCAGGGGACGTAGTCGAGATTCGAACAAATAAAGACACATATACAATAGAGATGGGTGGACATCCAGATGATCCTGACAGGGCTTTTTTGGGCGTTAACCTTTTTCCCGTGACCGAATTATATGCGGGACTGGGGAGTCCTGTTGGATTCGTAATGCCGTGGGTCGGAGCCATGCTGCCACTACTCCCCCCTGATTTCTTTGGTGTAGATCTGGTGCATCGTGACGCCGTTCTCATCGCTCTGCAACTCGTATTTTGGGTTGGCCTTGTCAACTTCTGGTTGGGCGCTATAAATCTGTTGCCAGCGAAGCCGTTTGATGGCGGACGGTTGATGGAGGAATATGTTAAGATGTTGATGCAGCGACTCGGTAGTAGAAATGAAAAAGTTGCAACGAATATCTCAAACTGGATCAGTGTGTTGTTTATCTTAGTATATCTTGGTCCAGTCCTGTTAATCATGATGAGATGAATATTGGGTCGCCCGTATCAATTGTTATAATTAGTATGTTCAATTGCCTGCCAGTAATACTATTGGATGGCGGACGAGTATTTGGGGAGATGGTATTATCCAGGACGGGCAAGATTATAAAAACTGAGGAGAAACGGGAGAAAATCTCGCATGCGATAGTCACTGGACTGGCATTGCTGGTCCCCTTATCGTCGATATTCCTACCTGTGGGGCCGTACCTATTGCCCAGCTTTATATGGACGTCCCCTCTTTTCCTGTCAACTTTTTGAAGTCTGACATTAATCGCCTGGTGATCTTGCCTGGCTTGCCATCTCCTACACGCCTTCCGTCCACCTTTATTATGGGAGCGATCTCCGCCGCCGTACCCGTCACGAAGATTTCGTCCGCTGTATACAGGTCGACCAGCCCGCAGTTCTTTTCTTGAACTACGTACTCCATCTTACTTGCCAGCTCGATCACGACGGCGCGCGTAATCCCGTTTAGGTTATTGATGGTGGGGGGTGTTATTATGCACTCGTCCTTTATCAGGAAGATGTTGTCGCCCGTCCCTTCGGACAGATTGCCGTGCACGTCAAACATAAGGGCTTCATCTCCTCCTTTCTCAATTGCTTCGATCTTTGCGAGGATGTTGTTGAGATAATTCAATGATTTTATATTGGGCGGCAGGGCTTCTGGAGCGTTACGCCGCACGCATACGGTCACCGCGGTCAACCCATTCTCATATAGATCGCCATATAATGCGTCCCATTCCTGTGTTATGATAATCACGTTCGGTTTTGGACATTTTCTCGGGTCAAGCCCGAGGTCGCCGATGCCCCTCGATACGATTAGACGGACATACGCCTCCTTCAAATTGTTCTTCCCGATACATTCCAAAATATCGGCCTTCATTTCCTCTTTCGATATGGGAATTGTCAGACATATCGCCTTGGCAGAATCATATAAGCGAGATATATGCTCATCCAACTTGAAAACCCTGCCATTATAAGCACGTATTCCCTCAAATACACCATCACCATAGAGAAAACCATGATCAAAAACCGATATTTTTGCCTCGTCTTTTGGAACGTAATCGCCGTTTATGTAGATTAAATTGGACATACAAACGTCACCTCATCAAGAGGATATATGCTTTATGACATTAAGTTTTTCTAAATTGGTGATTAAAAGCCCCTATGATCTCTCTGCCATCAAGTAGGGCTAAATCGTGTATGTCTGCATACCGTTTTGCGTCTTTTTTGGATAGCGCCATACCGGTCTCCGAGTCCAACATTTCACAGATAGCCATAGCAGGCGTGATATCTGCCATTTCCGCAAGGGCGATCGATAACTCTGTTTGTCCAGCTCTCTCGTCCATCAGGCCATCCGCTGCGCGCAATAATGGAACGTGTCCAGGTGTGCGAAACTCCCTGCCGAAATCGACCTGCCCGCCGCTCATCGATAAATGCACTGCTTTGCCAACCTCGGTTATCGTCAGGGCTCTATCGATATCGGTGATCCCCGTGAAGGTATCCCTGTGATTGACCCAGAGCGAAAAAGAGGACCGCGTGTCATACGAGATATCTCCGGATTTCTCGATTATCGATTTTATCGTCTTAAAACCATTTTTACCTGCACACCTCAACACATCCGATATAAACGGCAGCCCAATACGTTGAGCCGCCACAGGGTGTATCGCTACACATATCAATCCGCCAGCGTCTCTTCGCATCGTGGCAACTGTTTTTGGCGTCACAGCATGGGCAGGCATTACGATGTCCGTCTCTCCCTCTCTATCATCGGAATCATATATGAGGGCCATGCCGCCTTTTTTTATGGATTCTATCGCTTTATGTATCATCATAAAAATACCCTTACCTCGACCGTGTCCCCATCTTTTAAATGCAATGACTCCCTCAAATTTTCAGGAGCTATCACCTCAAGCACCTCATCGGGATAGTGCGATCGATCTGGAAGTATTACAGCGCCTTTTATCTTATCTATCATCGCCCTGAAACACTTGCCGCCGCCAAATGTTCGCTGTCTGGACTGGAAGCCATTGATGGGGATCCCCCCACTTTCATCTAATTTTTTCCTGAGAACGATGCTCTGACCGGTCAGCATGAGGTTTAACGTGCCAGGATACGGTGCAAAGCCCAATTTATTCCGAAACTGCGTCTTGTAACTCTCCATCGAGATATAGTATTGCCCCTCGCCAAGACCGGTGATGATGGACCCCTGCAGTTTTATTTCGTTCTCGGCGGGCGCAAATATTTTTTGATAATCGTAACACTCGTCTCTCAAAATCTCCTTGCCCTTTTTGGTCATCATTATTCGCTGCCCACTGGCTGAGAAAATGGTCCTTGAAATCAGGCCGTCCCGTTCAAGCGCTTGCAGTCGCCGTGATGCGGTCTGGGCACTCGATGATATATGTTTGGCAAAACCGGACGAGGATATTTGTATGGGTCCTTGCACTGCGCCCAGCAGCGCCAATTTTTTAAGTGCATTGATGTCGATCATAATTGACCTCAAAATTGATATGCATCTCTATATTGGATGGACGGGCTTTAAAGTTTGCGCTTCATTCTTCCAGCCTTGTTTGGATAGATGTAACAGTAAAATCCTGTGGCAAGAATTGAGCCAATGGCCTGCATCGCTATGAACACAACCGCATCGGTAGAACGTATGCCCGTAAGCGTATCTGTGAATATTCTTCCGATCGTAACTTGTGGGTTCGCAAAACCCGTGCTGGACGTCCAGTACACGGCCGAAACTACGTACAAGCCGATGGCCAGTGACGTTAATCTGGATTCTCTCCTTATACAGCAAAATATCACCATGACCAGCCCAAAAGTGGCGACAATTTCGCCCAAAGCGGTCCCAGGATTCAGGCGGCATACCTCAGATGCGGTGAACAATGGCATTTCAAACATCGCATGAGATAGTGCCGCTGCGGTTATTCCTCCTGCGATTTGAACGATTACATATTTAATGCCCGTTGTAACATCCATGGTCCTGGTGATCACCGCGGACAACGTTACGGCAGGATTTATATGGCATCCACTGACTGGTCCGAGAGATTCCACCAGTCCAAAGATTATAAATCCAGTTGAAAAAGCGATAATAAGAATGCTCAAGCCAACATCTCCGCCCGTTAAGGCCATACTCAGTATGCCAGAGGAGATGACTGTTGTGGTCAGTATGAGTGAGCCCACGTACTCAGTTAGTAAAACATTCCTCTCCATTTTTGTCCCCACCTCTTATCAAAATCGTGGCAAGTACATCCGCGGTGTTTTTATCCAAATTGATGTTCTTCATCTTCTCTATTGTTTTACTGACGTCATAACTCGCCCTTTTTATTCGCACGTCCCCCTCATCCAAATCTAAGATTGCATATGACACCTTTGCCACCCCATCCCTCGGTTGACCCGTGCTTCCAGGATTTACCAATGTTCGACCATTCACATTTTTGATCATTGGAATATGCGAGTGGCCCAAAAGGATAAAGTCAGAATCTATCGTCCGTATTTCGTTTTCTATCTCTTCATCCGGTGTTTTAGGTGTGATGTACTTGAACAAATTGTCGGTAGGGGAGGCGTGCACCATGTAAAAATTATAACCGCTCAATTTAAATTCCTGGATTAATGGCATCTCTCTCAAAAATTTTAGGTCATTCTCTCCAAGGACGTTCAAAGTGAAATCTCTCGTCGCGATGGATAGTTGTTTGTACTTGTATGAGCAACCGCAGTCCACTCCAAACGCAACAGCGTGGTCATGGTTGCCCCGAACAGTTCTATGCGCATTCTCTCTTACAAACGCTAAACACTCTGCGGGATTTGGTCCATAATCGATTACATCGCCCAAAACCAGCAGTTGGTCATAGTCTTCTTTAATAGCCTCTATGCTCTCGAGATTTGCATGTATGTCTGAGAGTAATAGCACTATCATTTTTCATCCCCTGTAGCTTAGCATTCCGTGCATTCGCCTTCGAGTTGTTCGGCAAGTGCCTTCGACCTTTTTATGATCTCCATGATCCTTGAATCGGAGACTTTGTACATTATTTTTTTACCCGCTTGTCTGCTTTGCACCAATCCACAGTCTTTCAATGTCCTTAGATGGTGTGAGACGAGAGATTGTTCTTTTTTCAGCGACTCCACGATTTCGTTGACGCATTTTTCGTCGTTTCCCACAACTTTGAGTATCTGGAGCCTATTTTTCTCGCCAAGGCACCTGAAGAATTTATCTTCTTTCATATGAACAAATTATCATATATATGCTGACAGTATAAAAAGATTCTGGCGTAGTATCATCACATCATGCCTTCTGACAAAAACTATAAATGTACATATGAACTACATGCAATGTGGCGATCATTATGGAATATGAGATAACAGGAGATAATCTGCAGCTGGTAACAATCAGCCTTAAAGCAGGCGAAACAGTCTATGCTGAAGCAGGAGTTATGAATCACATGAGTGATAATATAACTATGCAGGCTAGGACCAGAGGCGGGATTATGAAAGGATTGAAACGGATGGTTACCGGGGAATCGTTCTTCATTACAGAATTCACCGCTAGTAGGGGAGATGGATATGTTGCTTTTGGCGGCAACGTCCCAGGTACGATAGAGGCAATACCGATAAGTGCTGAGAAGGATTTTCTTACTCAACGGGATGCTTTTCTATGCGCCGAGACCGGTGTGGATATGGATATCGCATTTACCAGAAAGCTGGGAGCAGGTTTTTTTGGGGGCGAAGGATTCATACTCCAAAAACACAGCGGACAGGGAATGCTGTTTATCCATGCTTGTGGAGATTTTGTCATCAAAGATCTAAAGCCAAATGAAATCCTGAAGGTGGATACGGGTTCGGTGGTAGGATTTGATTCTACGGTTCAGTATGATATTACAAGGGCTGGCGGCATCAAAACCGCCATCTTCGGTGGTGAAGGGCTATTTTTAGCTACGCTCAAAGGGCCCGGAAAGGTCATCATCCAATCTATGAGTCTTGCCAATCTGGCATGTGCATTGAGGCCATTTCTGCCCACGGGAACTAGTGGTGGCGGTGGTTTGTCTGTTGGCAGTCTACTTGGTAAGTAGTATAACCATTTATCATCATCGCTTGATCAACTGCATCAAACTCCAATAGACATATTTCAAGCCATAAGCTATCTGTTTAAATCTATGCGATACATAGAATTTAGTATCTCCAATCCTCTCTCTAAAATCCACTGGAACCTCCCCTATTTTCAGACCCGATTTCCAGGCATTATATGTCAGATCATATTCGATATCAAAGCCGTTGGCAACTATATTTGGCGCTATCGTTTCTACTGCCTTTTTGGTAAATACCCAGTAGCTGGTCTGAATATCCGATAGTTTCTGCCCGTACATGCGCGAAACGATGCCCGAGGTGAGGGTGTTTATGAACACCGAAAACCATCCAAGATATTTTCTCTGTTTGACTATATCCCTGCTGCCCAGCACCACCTCAAGGTCGTCGTCCTTAAGGAATTTTAACATCCGCCTTATCTCTTTGGGATGATTAGTATAGTCGGCGTCGATTATCCCTAAGTAGTCATGCCCCATCTTCAAAAACTCCTCCATGCCGGTTCGAATTCCGCATCCCTTGCCCCTGCCATATCTCTGTGTGATGAACCGCCATCCATGTTGCATGGCGACCTCTTTCGTGGAGTCCGTGGAGCCCCCGTCTACCACCAGGACGTCGAACTCTTTCAGCATCTCATTCGCCAATGCCCTTACGGCATCCTCTTCATTTAAGGTGGGCAATAATAAGAGTAATTTCATTTTTCTACACGCACCGTAGTGAAAACCGGACCCCTTACATCGATCTTCTTGTTATTGCTCTGGATGTATCTGACTGCAACAGGCTCTATCCTCACATTTACATCGCTCAACGCCTCTGCAATTCTGATTCGGATTTCTTTGCGTCCTCCTTCGATCTCGTGCGCCGCCAATGCTGCGAATCCGTCGATGAATCGGATGCCCGTGCTGATGCCCT
>CAYPOB010000023.1:0-6074 GCA_964412405.1 uncultured Methanocellales archaeon
CGGTGATATTAATGGGGAGCGAGCAAGTAAGAAAAGGGACAACCAGCAAGTGGTACTTTGGATGGGGTGAGCTGGCGCTTATTCTTGCCTCATTTACCTATGTGGCAGTTATGTATATTGGAGCTGTGCTTCTCGGATTTATCCCCATGCCAATCCATCTTGACCCAGATATCTTGCTGAAATTGATGATAATATGGTCTACGGCCATTTATTGTTTTGCCATATACATCTGTTTTCGGCCATCACGATTTACAAAACAATGAGATTTATCGTGTTCGAATGTTATCGGACAAAATTCTCACCACTACCTGATAAAAGCAAACACCACATATGCAATGATCATGAGAATTACCGAGTGTTTTAGTCCAGCGGTGATACCACTCCCTCCTAATTTTCCTGCGACCAATCCAGAAGTGAATGCCTGGATTACCGCGGCATGGAAGAATAGTCGCGTATATATGGCTGGATCGAATCCAACCAAAAGACCCACACCTGGACCTGCAAGGGCACCAGCCTCAGCCATAACAGGCATAAAGACCGTTGATAGAATCCAAACGATGAAAAGAAATACGAAGAACGCCATATAACTTATCACAACATACAGGAACATACTCCCCCGTCGTTCATCCTCAATGACCTTTGATCCCCGGGCGTCTTTTGCCGTTGACTCGAGTATATCGGGAATGTTAGCTCCAGCACGCTCTGCTTGAGTGATCATCGAGACGGACCGCTGTATCATCAGTGTCTTTTTTCGTCGGGCAAAGTTCTGCAACGCCCGCTCAAACGAGATGCCCCACGATACCATTGCATTCATCCTTTTGATTTCTGGCGTCAATGCATCATATTCGCCCTTTGCCACAACGCCCAAGGCATGCGGAAGTGTCATCCCAGCTCGATTGAGCTCAGCTATTTCCAGCATAAAGTCCGGAAAGCGCTCTTCGATTTTACTGATATCTTTGTATCTGATATATTGAAAGATTCCGGGAGGGATGATCGCAATCAACACCGTAAATATGATGGCATCGTCAACCTGTGGAGTGCCCCAGACCACCCGCATGCTAAATATCAAGAAGACAAGTGCGGCAGGCACGCTGAATACCAACGCAAAAGCTGGATTTCTGAGAAGCATATCTTCTGGCGCTTCGATGACCTCTTCGATGAACTGCACGAGCCTCGTCCACCATCTTGGTTTCAGCATCGTTAACAATTCATCCTGGACTTTGCCCTTCATTTAATCACGCTCCGGGAGTGGTAACATCTACCATGAGTATGATTATCCCACTTCCCAATGGTATTAAGAGGTAGATGACTAAATACAACAACACAATTTCAGCACCCAGTATCGTCATGATTGACAATGTTACGATGAGAAATAGCGGTCCAGCGATAAATGCCGTCACATACGTCTCGGCAATAAGCCCCAATGTCTCGATGAAATCCTTCTGAGCCATTCGTTTTTCGGTCATATATGTATCAGCTTTGAGCTTGAAATAAGACTTGAGTTCGCTACCAGCCGTGCTCGTCGTGATGACACCTTGTAAGAACTCCTGTAATTTCTGGGACGGGGTTGTCGCAGCTATGTTTTTTATGGCAGTATTTAGGTCACGTCCAAACAAATCAACATCCCTGATTACATATCGTGCTTCTTTCGCCAGTTCGCCATATATCTCAGACCTGGCCAATGAACGGAATGTCCTCAGTGGCGTCACACCCGCTCCTGCCATCGCAGCTATGTAGTTGATGGCGTGCGGTAATGCAGCGTCAATATCCCTCTTTCGCTGGGCCTTTCGCATGACAGGCAAAACCAGAAACCAAAATATTATCAAAACACCGAGTCCAGAGCCAGTGAAGACGGAAAGAGCTGCAGTTACCATATTAAGGTCCCAAAACACATGTACGACCATAAGAGCGATGACGATGCTGGCGGGCCCAATTATCATCGCATAGAGTATGGCAGTGGAAAGATACATCTCAAACGTAACATCTATCCGTGCTCCTTGGAGGTCTTGCCGAAGACCATAATACTTTTCTCGCTTTGATTTGAGATGAACTCCAAAAATATTGTATGCGAGCCTCTGAAACGCACTAACTGCCATACAACTCCCTCTTAACAGTCTTCATCAACTCTTCTGGTTCCTGATAATACCTAATCACGATTTCTGTAACGTCTTTGTAGTCTTTGATCCCCCTTGATACCATCCATTTCAATATATCTTGCCGTCTTTTGAGTTCGTCTCCCATTTCCTTATTATCCCAGTTACGCTCTTCCATTATCCTCTTCAAAACATGTGAGGAGCCAGAATATTTGAATGTGTCATCAGAGTGGTTCCAGCGGAAAACTTCATTGGTTAGCAACTCGTTTGTATGTTGGTCCATACCTATAACCTCTACGAGTGTCTTCGTCCGTCGAACTCGTTGCTTACTGACATATGTCTGGGTGTTTATGCAGACGACGTCCAGTGATTTAATCAATATTCGTGGAATGTTGATTGGTGGATTCTCTAACCGATGAACGACCGAAGTTAACGAATCTGCATGCATGGTCGAGAACGTAGTGTGTCCAGTAGCCATAGCCTGGAACATCACATATGCCTCTTCACCCCTGACCTCGCCTACGATCAGAAATTCAGGACGTTGTCTGAGTGCAGAACGAAGCAAATCATACATATCGATGCCCCCTGCTCTACCAGATGTCTCACGCACAACCCCGGGGATCCAATTCTGGTGCAGTAGATTCAGCTCGCGGGTATCCTCGATTGAGACGATCTTCGTTTCTGGTGGAATGAACAGTGAGATGGCGTTAAGGGTCGTCGTCTTTCCAGAGGCCGTGCCGCCAGCAAAGATAATGCTTTTAGCATTCTCTACAGCTAACCAAAGATATGCAATCGCCTCTACTGAGAGTGTATTGGATTCGATGAGCTCTGGCGGTGTAAACGGGCTTTCTCTGAATTTTCTTATCGTGAATGTGCTGCCACGCGTGGTTATTTCCTTCCCCAATGTCAACTGAATCCTTGATCCGTCTGACAATGTTCCGTCAAGTAATGGGTCTGCGATGGATATATGTCGTCCAGAGATCTGAGCGAGCTTAATGATAAATGAGTCCAATTTATCCACATCCTCAAAAACAACGTTGGACCTAACTGACCCAAACTTTTTATGATATATGAAGATGGGAATATTGGGACCGTCACAAGAAATATCCTCTATGTTGATGTCGTGCATTATCGGGTCAATCTCTTCATATCCCAAAAAGTTGCGCGTCACATAGTACATAATCTTCTCCTTTGAGACAGGGGTGAGATCAACGTGATGACTTCGTAAAAACTCGTCGATGTGATTGGTCAGATACTGCAGTGCACCTTGCCTGTCAACGCCCTTCAAGTCCATGTCTAATGTCTCGATCAATCGATCTTGAAGTTCATTGAGGAGATTTTGTTCGCCTTCGGTCAACTTTGGCTCGATAACATGGTAGCAATGTTCGCGTGTGGCTGGTTCATACATCATTCTAGTATATGCATAGGGCTCATTAACTGGGTAGGTTTCAATTAGCTCCATGCCCGTTGGCACACCAAGGTCGACCAATGGTCCGTGCTTTTGCAGATCATATCTCTCAACTTCCTCCCCCCCGAACACGCGCTCGAACCATGTTGGCTCAACCGTGACATCTCTTGCTGCCTTCAGCCATGCCACCTCAGTCCCCTCGGCTATCTCGACCTTTTTAGAGATTTTTGGACGGGTGATTCTCGCTTTTAACTTGTTTTTATCGATTTTTTGTGGTGCGACCAATTCGTCCAGTGTTTCTTTTGATACCTCTGTTGTTTTTTTGGCGTTTCCCTCTCGCCCATTTTTCCCGGCCCTGGCGCTGGTTGCTTTGTGAATCCACTTCTTAGTTGGTGTGGTGTTCTGTCTCTCTGGAATGCGCAGCGCATTTTCTATTTCCTTGAGCTCAGCGTCTGTCAGCTTCGATTTTGGCTTGGGGAAAGATATGAGTGTTTTGCGCCTCTGCTTCCCGTCTTCACGCCAGTATAGCCTCACTCTGGTGCATATCTGTCCGTCGTGGTATCTTTTGTATTCCTCAATTCTAGCGGATGCCATCTTACCACCAGAAGAGGAATGGGGAACATGTTATATTTATAGCTACTGACTTGGGGAACACTAAATACTATGTATTATGATAAAGTTATATAAAACATTACGGCCCAAATCTAAATAAGTCCTTCAGTCTCTCGACAAAACCCTTCTTTTCAAGTTTACCGTACCTCTCTTCAAGTAAAGTCATGGCCAATCTCTTGAACGCTTTGGCAGCTGGCGAATTTGGAGTCGCAACTACTACTGGAGTTCTGAACAACGCGGCTTTTTTAATCTTCATATCCTCTGGGATCACTTGGAGGACCCGGGTCCCCAACAGTTCCTCCACCTTTTTACTCGGCAATTCGTTCCTGTCTCTCTTCACCCGGTTAACGATGACTCCACCCACTCCGACGCCAAACTCCTCTGCCAGCACTTTGGTTTTTAAGGCATCCGCTATCGACGTGAGTTCTGGATTTACGACCAATAAGATTTCAGTAGCGACGGACAAAGGCACCATGCTCTCTTTGCTAATTCCAGAGGGTGCATCGATTAATATGAAGTCCGCTGTTTCACGAAGTGCATCTACCACATCCCCGAGTTTCTCGGGCTTGGAGTTCTGGAAGCCCTGCAAAGAAATGCCACTGGGGATGACCGTAACTCCACCCATTCCCTTGTACATTGCATCTTCGACATCGGCCTTTCCAGCCAACACTTCGTGCAATGTCGTCGGGCTCTTTTCCAGTCCGAGAACAAATCCCAGATTGGCCATGCCGATATCTGCGTCTATTATAACGACCTTTTTTTCGCTGTAATCAGGGCACATCGCAAGGGCAGTGCCAAGGTTGACTGTAATCGTCGTCTTTCCCGTGCCACCCTTGCCCGATGCGATGGTATATACTTTAGCCACCATCTGTATCTCTCTTTTATTTTCTATCGATAAGAACTCGCCTATATTTTTTATCAACCAAATTAATGTCCTGGTGTTCTATTAATCTTTGTGCGATTTTACCTCCTCGAGTCACTACAATTTAAATATATTCATCCAAAAAGGACAAACTTTAAATGTGAAATCATACGTTCATATTTATTCGATAATTTCGAGGATTACTGATGGTGCAAAGCGAGATTGAAATGCTCAAAAAGGTAGAGGCCGAAGCATTAAATATAGTGGAAACGGTCAGGTCCGATGCCGAGAAGAACATAAAAAAAGTGCAAAAAGATGCCGAAGAACTCGCCCTCCTGAAGAAAAAAGAAGCGATAGACGTCATCCAGGATGCCAAAGAAAGGGCAGAGAAAACTGCGATGAAGGAGGCGGAGAAGATCAAGCAACAGGGAGAAAAAGAGGCGGAAAGAATCAAAAAGCAGGCAGAGCGCAGGGTCGCAGAAGCTGCTAAATATATCGTAGAAAAAGTGGCTGGAGGGATTTAGTGCTTTTTCCTGCTGAAATGAAGGGTGCAACGATAATCGTACATCGGGCATACCAGGAGAGGCTCATTTTTGCCCTTCACGAAGCAGGAATCATGGAAATTACAAGTATATGGGATTCGAAGGACGATATAGGCGACATTTTAGAACAGGGTGAGACACATCCCAAAATGGGGAAGTGTACAGAATTTAAATTGAGGATAGATCGCATTCTTAGTGCATTAGAGGAAGTTCGAGAGGACAAAACGAGCATATTAAAGAAATTGTTCCGCCCAACACTCGTTACTAAAACCCATGTAAAGAATAGGGGCGTCGATCAGCTACTCGATGAGACAGATGGCATTTTAGGGGAGGCGGAGGGCGCCATCAACGTTAAGAACGAGTTGTCCACCATAAAGGAGCGCATCGACGCATTGATGGTGCAACGGGACTTCGTCGAGCTGTTAAAGCCGCTTGATTTCGACCTGAGCTACCTGGGTGAATCGAAATATCTATACATCGTTGCAGGGACGATTGAACTTGAAAATTATGACTATTTTATGGAAAATGTCGGCAAAGCAGGTGTCGATATTCTACTG
>CAYPOB010000023.1:6174-15016 GCA_964412405.1 uncultured Methanocellales archaeon
AAATTATGACTATTTTATGGAAAATGTCGGCAAAGCAGGTGTCGATATTCTACTGCTCAAGGAGAAGATTGATGAGCGTTATATAACGGTCATTGCAACGCTTGCCGAAAACAAGGAGAAGCTGGACAATATCCTGAAAGGGCATATCTTCAACGAGATTGAGATAGGACATTTTGAGGGCAAGCCTCTCGAGGTCATCAAAGAGATAAATGAAGAACTGAAACGACTCAAAGCTCGTACGGACGAATTGCGCAAAGAACTTAAAAAAATGGATGAAAAGTGGGGTCAGAAACTCCTGACCCTGCAAGAGGAATTGGAAATCGAAAAAGAGCAGATGGAATGTCCGTCAAGGTTTGGCAGGACCAGAGATGCCGTTGTTATTGACGGGTGGGTTGCTGCCAAAGACGCCGACAAATTGAAAAATCTTTGTGACGAGGGGACAGATGGACACGTTTTTGTTGGAACTTCAAAAAAAGAGTCATCTGCGGCACCAGGTGATATTCCAATTAAATATGATAATCCTCGATGGTTACAGCCATTTGAGTTTCTGACGACGATGTTTGGCCGTCCAAAATATGATGAAATCGATCCCACTTTGTTTATTGCTCCTATCATCGTATTATTTTTTGGATTGATGCTCGGTGATGTGGTCTACGGACTGTTGCTCGTCGTACTCGGATACATACTGTACCAAGGTGTGGGAAGGGTCAGCAAATCGATGCACGATATGAGCATTGTCGTGATGGCGATTGGTGCATCGGCAACCGTTTTCGGAATATTTCAGGGAGGATATTTTGGAGACTTTTTTCCCGCCTTCCTGGGCATAAATCCCCCATTTGTACTGCTAAATCCATTGGAGAACCCAATAGCAGTCCTTCAAATCGCCCTGATAATAGGCATCATTCACATCAATATGGGTTTGCTTATAGCGACTTATCAGAACATACGAAGGAAAAATTACCGCGATATATTATGTGGCCAGGTTGCATGGTTCATCATCCAGCCATCTGCCGCCGTCTTGATTTTCAGTTTCTTTGAATGGGCAGTTATTGGCTCGGATCTGATAACGGCCGCTGGCGTCGGAAGTGTTATCGGAGTATCACTAATCCTCATAAAAGAGGGGCCGCTTGGACTATTCGGCATCACGGGATTTTTGGGTGACTGGTTATCATACGCCAGGATTCTGGCACTGGCACTGGCTACAAGCGGCATAGCAATGACCGTTAACATTTTAACCAAGATGGTCGCAGACATACATCCAGTGATGATCGTTATGGCGGCTCTGGTCTTCGTGGTTGGGCAAACGTTTAACTTTGCACTGCAATCTCTCGGAGCGTTTATTCACTCACTGCGTTTGCAGTATGTAGAATTCTTTGGGAAGTTCTATGTTGCTGGTGGCAAAGAATTTATCCCATTTGGAGCCATGAGAACATATACTGAATTAATAGATGAAGGAGGAGAAAAGCTATATGATTGATATAGGAGTTGGAACCGCGCTCGCAGCAATAGGAGCGGGATTGGCAGTTGGATTGGCGGCAATAGGTTCAGGTATTGGAGTTGGCATTGCAGGAGCCGCAGGAGCGGGAGTCATTGCAGAAAAGCCGGATATGTTTGGGACGGCAATCGTATTTCAGGCGCTACCGCAGACACAAGGAATATATGGTTTGTTGGCAGCGGTATTGATTTTAATGGCAACGGGATTGCTCGGCGGAGCAGATGTCTATGTCCCCGTTTCAATTGGATTGACTGCAGTGGGCGTTGGTCTGGCAGTTGGCATCGCTGGTTTCTCCGGCATAGGTCAAGGGATCGCTGCAGCGGCTGGCATTGGTGCAACCGCGGAGAAGGAAGAGATGTTTGGCAAGGGAATTGTGTTCTCGGTGCTTCCGGAGACGCAGGCGATCTATGGTCTGCTCATAGCGATATTGTTGATGGCATTTACCGGGATGTTCGTGGGAGTTTTCGATGTAACAGTTGCAGTGGGTCTCGCAGCAATTGGTTGTGGATTGGCAATTGGCCTCTCGGGTTTGTCAGGTGTAGGTCAAGGTATAACCGCGGCTGGTGCGATCGGCGCTACATCACGAAATCCAGATGCGATGGGGCGCGGCTTGATATTGACCGTAATGGCAGAGACGTTCGCCATCTTCGGGTTGTTGGTAGCCATTTTAATCATGTTTGGCACAGGATTGCTCGGCGCATAATTTAGGACGTTGATGATAACATGGGTATCGATAAAATCATAGCCAAAATCAAAAGCGATGCAAATACAGAGGTGCAACGCATTAATATGGAGACAAAGCAGGATGTGGATAAAATTCTGGCCGAAGCCGAGAAAAAAGGAGAACAAGAGTATGCCAATATAGTCGAGAGAGGCAAGAGAGACATCGAAGTCATCAGCAACCGAATAAAATCAGGGGCTAGAATGGATGCTCGTCGAATTGTTATGGGGGCAAGGGATCAGGGCGTTTCTCAGTGCTTCACAGAGGCTGTAAAAAGCTTGAGCGATCTTACAAAGAACAAAAAATATGAAACGGTGTTGAAGAACCTGATACAGGATGGCATTGAAGGGTTAGATCTCGATGAAGTGATCATCATATCAGCTGAGAGGGATCGTGCTATTGTCAAGAAGGTCGTTTCCGGCATGTCGTGTAAAACGGTGATGGGCAAAGAAGAAATAGATGTCATTGGGGGGGTCGTCATCAGATCAAAATCTGGAGATGTAACCGTGAACAACACCTTTGAGACCATATTAGAGCGGCAAAAAAACGACCTCAGGCATGAAGTGTCCAAGATATTGTATGAGAGGTGACTTAAAGTTTGCAGGAATTGCTTGAACTGATTGGACAATTCAACAGGCTGTTTGGAATAACGTCAATTGAGTTTATAGTCTATGCAATGGCGGTAATATTTATAATCGCCATTGGGATAGCGATAGCCCAGGGTTATTTCAAAATAATATTGGATATTGCGTATTTTGCCTATCCAGCTGCCAGGGTTAAGGCGATAGGAAATCCATATATTCGGCCCGATAAGGTACGTGAACTTTTGGAGTCGAAAAGTGCGTCCGAAGTTATGGATAAAATTACGGAGTTGGAGCATAAAATAGGCGCAAGTGGTGATGTTGATGTCGACAAAATCGAGAGATCATTGAATGTCACATATCTGCAGGAATGTGAGAAGATCGTACACACGGCGCCAGAAGGTGTAAAACCATTTTTTAGTGCATATCTGATGATGCTGGAAGCAGAGCAGTTGAAAATCGCCATAAGGGCCAAGAAGGTGGGGTTGCCGCCAGAAGAAATTGAAAAGAAACTAATTTCGACGGGCAACATAACTTCTGCATTGATAAAGCGTATGGCAGATGCGGATGGTATGGAAGACTTGATCATGATTTTACAGAACACTCCATATGGCAGACCCCTCTCAGACGCCCTTCTTGAGTATGCCAAGATGACGTCGGTGCTGTCCCTTGAACTGGCACTGGATAAGTTCGTGTTTCAACAGCTTCATAATTCGAAACAGCACGTAGATGTTGGCATGGTAGATCCGATAAAAAAATTCATTGGAGTATATGTAGATATTACCAATATAAAGATGGTGTTGAGGGCTAAAAATGATGAAGTTGAAGCCGAAACGATGCAGAAGTATATATTGTCGGGGGGGCTGGAGCTTTCAGAAGCGAGCCTTAAACAAATTTCTGAATATAAAAATGTGATGGAGATCGTCACTCAATTTGAAGAAACGGTATACATGTCCTCATTGGAAAAAGTCATTCCAGAATATGAGGCGACCAAGAGCATCTATCCATTTGAGGTAGCCCTCGATAAATTCTTATTGAATTCTGTATCATTCCTCGCCACAGTATATCATCTCGGCGTCGGACCCCTCATTAAATTTATAGTAGCCAAACAATATGAGGTTCGAAATATCGGGGCGGCGATTCGTGGCGCCCATGAGGGTGTATCGCTGGAAAAAATGAAAAAAATTGTGGTGTGTGAGGAAAGCATATGAAAGTAGCTGTGATAGGAGATATGAACATGGTGATGGGCTTTGCGTTGACAGGGGTGAAAAAGGCGAGGATCACCGAGACCCCCGGGGAAGCAGAGGAGGCGCTGAAACAATTTATTGATGATGCAGAGGTTGGAATAATAATACTTTTAGACCGGTTAGCAGAGGAGATTCGGTCATTTGTAACCAGTATTCAAGAGAGAAAAACTGTTTATCCGATAATAATCGAAATGCCCGGGAAAGATGGCCCAACTAAAAGAGAAGATCCCATAAATAAATTGATTCGAAAGGCAGTGGGTATAGACATAAAAAGTGGAGGCATATAACCAATGATGAAGGAAGGCGTTATCATCAAGATCACGGGACCGGTCGTTTTGGCCGAGAAGATGAAGGGTTCAAAGATGTATGAACTGGTCAGAGTCGGAAATGAGCAGTTAGTCGGAGAAATAATCAAGTTAGAGGGAGATGTAGCGACGATACAGGTATACGAAGAAACGGGAGGCGTTGTGCCAGGCGAACCCGTTGTACGGACCGGTATACCATTATCAGTCGAATTGGGTCCTGGGCTTCTTGGAAAGATATATGACGGCATTCAGCGCCCGCTCGAGTTAATCAAAATACAGACAGGAGATTATATAGAACGGGGCAGCGATGTACCGGCAATCGAGCGAGATGTCAAGTGGGAATTTGTGCCGACCGTCAAAAAAGGAGAGACAGTAAACCCAGGAGACGTGATGGGAACAGTTCAAGAAACGAAAACGATTACCCATCGGGTGCTTGTTCCACCAGGAACTGCGGGAAAACTCATTGAAATAGTCCCAAAGGGCAAATATACTATCGTTGATACGATAGCGAAGATAGAAACCGATAGAGGTATAAATGACATCCAGATGTTACAGAAATGGCCAGTCAGAATTGCGCGACCCTATGTTAAAAAGCTTGACCCCGTGCTTCCGTTGACCACTGGCCAGAGGGTCATCGATACGCTTTTCCCTATTGCAAAAGGCGGGACCGCCGCAATCCCGGGCCCATTCGGCTCTGGTAAAACTGTGATGCAGCAATCGCTTGCAAAATGGGCAGATGCAGATATAATCGTTTACATCGGGTGCGGTGAACGTGGAAATGAAATGACAGATGTTCTAAGAGAATTCCCAGAACTCGAAGACCCAACAACTGGTGAACCTTTGATGAAGAGGACCATACTCATCGCAAACACCAGTAATATGCCCGTAGCAGCGCGAGATGCGAGCGTATACACTGGAATGACGATAGCAGAATATTACAGAGATATGGGATATGATGTCGCATTGATGGCAGATTCGACGTCCAGATGGGCTGAGGCAATGCGGGAGATCTCCGGAAGGCTCGAAGAAATGCCCGGAGAGGAAGGATACCCAGCATATCTGGCTTCACGACTGGCGGATTTCTATGAACGATCTGGGCGCGTCGTGGCGAATGGCAAAGAGGAGGCGATAGGATCTATTTCAGTAATCGGGGCGGTAAGCCCGCCTGGTGGAGATTTCTCAGAACCGGTTACCCAAAACACCCTTCGAATTGTGAAGGTATTCTGGGCATTGGATGCGGACCTGGCAAACAAACGTCACTTCCCTGCAATCAACTGGCTTCAGTCATACTCGCTCTACTCTGACCAAATAAAGGGCTGGTGGCACAAAGAGATAGGAACAGAATGGGGAAAAATGAGGAATGAGGCGATGAATTTACTCCAGAAAGAGAGCGAACTGGAGGAAATTGTACAATTGGTGGGACCCGATGCTCTACCCGAAAGTGACCAGGTTATTTTAGAGGGGGCAAAGATCATCAGAGAGGACTTCCTCATGCAAAACGCATTCCATAAAGTGGACACTTATTGCTCCAGCAAAAAACAATACGAGATGATGAGAATTATGTTAAAATTCAATGAGCTTTCATTGAAGAAAGTCAAAGATGGCATCCCAGCCGAGATGATAAAGGCGATGCCCATAAGGGACCGACTGGCCAGAATGAGCACAGTCCCAGATGAGGAATATCAAAAGCATTTTGAGGAGATTGAAAAGGACATGGAATCCCAGTTTAAAGGAATAGGAGTGTAGACTAATTATGGAGAAACCCAAAGATTCGCGAACTATCGCTAGCAGGCCGATATACAACAGCAGAGAATACACGACCGTAACAGAAGTAAGTGGGCCGTTAATGATCGTAGAGGACGTATCCGGCGTAGCATATGGCGAGGTCGTTGAAATCAAGACCCCGTCCGGAGAGAGGAGACGGGGACAGGTCCTCGAAACAAGAACGAATTTGGCGGTCATCCAGGTATTTGAGGGCACGCGCGATCTCGACGCTGACAAGACATCAGTTCGATTCACTGGAGAGACCATGAAGTTCCCGGTATCCGAAGAGATGCTCGGGCGAATTTTTGATGGCGCTGGAAATCCAATCGATGGGGGAGCAGTTACCATTCCTGAAAAGGTGCTGGATATACATGGAGACCCAATCAATCCAACCGCACGAGAGTTTCCAAGGGACTTTATCGAAACGGGAATCTCGACCATCGACGGGATGAATACGCTGGTCAGGGGCCAAAAACTTCCAATATTCTCCGGCGCTGGATTGCCACATAATGTTCTGGCCGCACAGATAGCAAGACAGGCAAGGGTCCTCGGAAAAAAGGAGGAATTCGCAGTCGTATTCGCAGCGATGGGAATCACCCATGAAGAGGCGAACTTCTTTATCAAAGATTTCGAAGAGACTGGAGCGCTGGAACGGGCTGTTATTTTCCTGAACCTCGCTGACGATCCACCCATCGAGCGAATTATCACTCCAAGACTGGCGCTTACTACGGCGGAATTTCTGGCATTTGAGAAAGACATGCATGTGCTGGTAATTCTGACTGATTTAACAAACTATTGCGAGGCGCTTCGAGAAATCGCTGCTGCCAGAGAGGAAGTGCCAGGACGAAGAGGTTACCCGGGTTACATGTACACCGACCTGGCATCAATCTATGAAAGGGCCGGCAGGATAAAAGGAAAGAAAGGATCGATCACCCAGATGCCGATGTTGACCATGCCAGACGACGACATAACGCATCCAATTCCTGACCTGACGGGCTATATCACAGAGGGGCAGATCGTATTATCAAGGGATCTTCATAGAACAGGAATATATCCTCCTGTCGACGTTTTACCCTGCCTGTCGCGGTTGATGCAGGGAGGGATAGGCGAGGGCAGGACACGAGAAGATCATGCTGATGTAAACGACCAACTTTATTCCGCATATGCTGAGGGGCGAAAGTTGCGGAATCTGGTCGCAGTTATAGGAGAGGAGGCCCTGACGGATACCGATAAAAAATATCTCATGTTCGCCGATCGCTTTGAACGAGAATTCGTGCAACAGGATGCCGATACGGGTAGATCGATCGAAAAGACACTTGAAATCACATGGGATCTGCTGTCGATGCTTCCGGAGTCCGAATTGAAGAGGGTCGATGTCGAGATGATAAAGAAATATCATCCCAAACACAATGGTGGCAAGATTTGAGCAAGGACATCATCAGTGGCGTCAGGCCGACAAGGATGGAGCTTCTAAAGCTGAAAAAGAGGAAAGTGCTTGCTAAGAAAGGGCATGATTTACTCGAAGAGAAGCGGGATGCCCTGATCATGGAATTCTTCAAGATGATAGAAGAGTATAGAAAGCACAGGGTCGAATTGGAAGAATACACCAAAAGGGCATTTGAGACGTTGATCGAAGCACAGATGGTCATCGGGCGCAGCGGCGTCCAAGAGAGTTCGTATTCGGTCGCCGAAATGGTCGACGTCCAGATGAACGTGCGGAACATAATGGGTGTGAGGACTCCAATAATAATAGAGCCCCCTCATTTAAGGGGGGGGGAGAACGGCGGCAGAGAGCGCGGGTATGGCTACGTTAGCACGTCAGCCAAGCTGGATGAGGCATCCGACGGATTTGAGAGGGTTTTGAGACATATTCTGCGACTGGCAGAGGAGGAGAGTTCGATAAGGAAACTGGCGCAGGAGATAGAGAAGACCAAGAGGAGGGTTAATGCGCTTGAAAATATTTTAATTCCACGTCTCCAGTCGACGCAAAACTATATCGAAATGCACCTCGAAGAGTTGGAACGAGAGGATTTCTTCAGAAGAAAGAGGATCAAGGTATTGTTAGAGGCGGCAAATTGAAGGATAAATGGTTAGAGAATTTCCTGAAAAATCCAGATATCCGGGCTAAACTCTATTTATTTTTATGGATTGCCCACATATGCGTGATACTATCCATTGCAATCGGCATGATAATATTTCTGCTCATCGTGCTGGGAATACTCTAAAGCAGAAGATATTATAGCATACTTTCAAGAAACTCTCAGAAGATGCACCACTGCCATATACGCGAGGAATATCAATAGCATCACTGCCACCAGGAACAGAGCGAAATCTATGCTCTTGACATCCACTGTGACGTCTCCACGTTCTATTCTCTCCTCTCTCTCCTTTGCCCTCTTGACTGCCTTTTCAGCTGCCATGGACAGCTTGTCTACCCAATAGGCAGGCAATATATACAAGTATCTAAATGGTCGAACTGAGATTCTCGCTACTTTTGCGTAGGCCAGATCTACCCAATTGGCAAAGACTGAGGCGGGGCTGCGGGAAAACCGCATGAAGGCTGCTCCCGCTTTTCTATAGAACCAGTCTGTGTCAAGGCTAATCGTTGGTTGACCTGCAATTTTATCTTTCAAGAGCCAAAACCCCAGGAAAGTAAATGACAGAAGAGCAATTGTCTCTACCACTTTTTCAATCGTGTAGGGAACGAAGGCGACGGGATAGGGAAGGAT
>CAYPOB010000024.1:0-14099 GCA_964412405.1 uncultured Methanocellales archaeon
CTCATAGCCTCGATCACCGTTGCCGTCCCTGGCGTTATGTCGCCACCCGCGAAAACCCCATCTATGGACGTCATACCACCTTCATTAATCTCGATGGCGCCGCCCCTTGTCGTCTTTAGCCCCTTCGTCACCTTTGAAATCAATGGATTCGGACTTTGCCCGATGGCTATTATCACCGTGTCGACATCTAAGGTAAATTCAGAACCCTCTATTGGAATCGGTATTCTCCGCCCTGACTTGTCGGAATCGCCCAATTTCATCTTGACACACTCTACCCGTTTCACCCAACCGTCCTTGTCGCCCATTATCCTGACTGGATTGGTGAGAAGTTTAAAGTGAATACCCTCCTCTTTGGCACGTTCTATCTCTTCTAATCTGGCAGGCATCTCCTTTTCTGATCGGCGGTAGATGATGCATACATCCTCGCCGCCGAGCCTCAATGCCACTCTTGCCGAATCTATTGCGACATTGCCCGCACCGATTACTGCCACCTTTTTGCCGATTTTGATGGGCGTATCGTATTCAGGGAACTTATATGCCTTCATCAGGTTCGTCCTGATCAGGAATTCATTGGAAGAATACACTCCATTCAGGTTTTCACCTGGTATGTTCAGGAAGCGCGGCAGTCCAGCACCAGTTCCGATAAACACTGCATCGAATTTTTCAAGAAGTCCATCGACTCCGATCGACCTTCCAATGACTACGTTTGTCTGAATGGAAACGCCCAATCGCTTTACATACTCAATCTCTGCTTGAACTATCTCCTTTGGCAGTCTGAATTCTGGGATGCCGTATATAAGCACACCGCCAGCTTCGTGCAGTGCCTCGTAGATGGTTGCATCATGACCAAGTTTAGCCAAATCTGCCGCAGCCGTGAGTCCGGCGGGTCCCGAGCCGATAACTGCAACTATTTTGCCAGATGTTTCTGCTTTTTTAGATGCTTTTATGCCCTTTTTCCTTTCATGGTCCGCCACGAATCTCTCAAGCCCGCCTATTGCAAGCGTTTCTCCTTTTCTGTTCAGTATGCACCGCTTCTCGCATTGGTTTTCATATGGGCATACCCGCCCGCAAACCGCAGGGAGGGCGTTCCTCTCTTTGATAACTTCGATTGCAGAGTCAAAATCGCCCTTTGATACATATTCGACAAATCGCGGTATATTCGTCTCGGTGGGACATCCCTGCACGCATCCTGCTTTGACATGTTTACTTTGAACCCGATCACATCGAAGGCACCTTTTTGCCTCGCCTATTGCCTGTTCTGCACTATAACCCAGGGCTACTTCATCAAAATTATGTCCGCGTCTTTTTATATTCAGTTCTGGCATTGACGGTCTCAATGGCATTTCTCTTCTCCAAACTTCTGTAAGGTGATTTCTTCTTCATCCAGGTAAATCCGCTGTCGGTTCATAAGTTCTTCAAAATCGACGAGATGCGCATCGAATTCTGGCCCATCCACGCAGGCAAATTCGCTCTTGCCATCTATCGTTACCCTACAGGCGCCGCACATGCCAGTTCCATCTATCATGATGGGATTCAGACTGACCACCGTTTTTATGTCGTAGCGCTTTGTTAGATTGCTTACTGCCTTCATCATCACGACGGGCCCCACAGCCAGCACCAAGTCGATATTTTTTTGCGCGTCTATTAATCCTTGCAGCACATCGGTTACAAAGCCGCGATGCCCTTTTGAACCATCATCGGTGGCGATGTAGAGTTCATCACTCGCCTTTCGTATCTCTTCTTCCTGAATCAATAATTCCCTGGTCCTCGCCCCGATTATGGAGATAACCTCATTCCCTGCCTTTTTAAAGGCTTTAATCTCGAGATAAATGGGCGCAATTCCCACTCCCCCGCCGATACAAACGACAGTGCCGTATTTTTTTCTCACCGTAGCGTTTCCAAGCGGACCAACCAGATCTGTAATATAATCTCCCTCATTCAAGTCTCCCAACTGCTTTGTAGTCTTGCCAACCTCATGAAATATGGTGGTAATGGACCCCCTTTGTACATCAAAGTCGGCAATGGTCAGAGGTATCCTTTCCCCATTTTCATCTATTCGTAGGATCACAAATTGTCCTGCTTTGGCTTTTTTGGCGACCAGTGGAGCTTTAATTTCAAGTAACTTGACATCCGGGGCGATCTCTTTTTTAGTAATTATCTTGTGCAATCGATATTCTCCTGTTACACGTATTGGATTGATATATTGATATACTGACAAAGTATAAACGTTTATAACTTTTAAGTATGTCGTATGCTCGAACAACTCTACCCGATAATCGGACAAATCGTCGTTTATCTATTCTTCATGTTCATAATTGCCACCATCGTCATTGCGATGCTGGCGCTTTATTATTTTAAAACTGGACGTTCCCCCTCTCCAAATATACTGCTATCTGGTTTATTGATTTTAGAGGGACACGTCAAGGCATTTTTCCGATTGACGGGGCTGGATGATTCCATCATAGATAATGTGGTGATACAGCTTCAAAACAAAATTTCGTTGAGACAATTTAATACGCACTCGCCAACAAAGACGGCAATATTTTATCCCCAATGTTTGCGCTCCATAGATTGTACAGCAAAATTATCTCCAGAGGGCATTCAATGTGTAAATTGCGGTCGATGCGAGATGGGGGCGGCGAAAAAAATCATGGAGGAACGGGGCTATAATGTCTTTATCGTTCCAGGATCGAGTTTTATCAAGCGGATGATACTGAAATACGATATCAAGGCAATAGTGGGTATTGGCTGTACATCCGAGATAAAAAGCGGACTGGAGTTCTGCCACAGATTTGGTCTGCCCGCCATCGGAATGGTATTGGACAAAGACGGATGCATCTCCACTACTCTGGACTGGGACGTTTTTTATGATACGCTTGATATGGACGATATCACCATTAAGTCATCGCATTCATGATATCACATTTGTGATATCACTAAGAGAAATCGCTGCGAATCCATTTTTATCTAAATGCTGTGCGAATTTTATTGGCCCGTCCCCATTGGGATGATATACTATCGTTACATCGGGATTGCATTTTTTTACCATCTCCGTCAGGCCATCGACATCAAGATGGTCGCTTATCTTGATTTGCCGGTGTCGATATCGCCTTTGTCCACTCAAAATAAATTTGTCAAATCGCTTCGGTAGGCGGCATAAATCCCATGGTGGTACAATGATGATACCCCCCTTATTTCCATTCAAGCCAACCAGCGGCTCAACTCGGTCCATCAGCTCTCTGGTCAATTCTAGCGCTTTGTGCTCCATCTCGATTTTGTCATGGTATCCAAAATTTCGGATCAATTCGACAGTGCGCTGTGCTTTGCCAAATACATACGCACCAAATGCGACATCTCCTCCGATAGCCTCCTCGAATAAATCGATTTCCTCTTCAAATCTGCATTGCGGGTCAGCAGGGTTTCCGTAATTCGCCTCCGTGATCAAAACGTCGCATTTTGGGAGGTCTGATGCATCCTTGACATCCCCTGTCGCCAAAATGGTCGTCCCAACTTCGTTCTCCCAGGAAAATGCTGTTGCGCCAATGGCATGTCCAGTGGGATGAGTACGAACCATAACGCCATCGATGTTTATGGTCTCTCCAATTTTAAACATCGTTCCTGCAAACTTGCGTTTATATCTAATCTCAAGAGCTTTTGCAGTTTTTTCGGATGCTACAGACTTCTGGGAGAGCATCGCCGAATTTCCATAATGGTCTGAATGCGCGTGTGTTATCAAAAAAACGTGAGAGTCCATCGTTCCAGGGGAGCGAGAAGTATCTATTCCAAACAAATGTTGACCATCTGATCTAAACAGAATTGACAGATGTGGTTTGTATCCTCTTGGGCTTTTTCTGCGTATTGGCAATATGCCCAGATCAATCAACCTTTTCAAAAGCGCCCCCATCCTCCCCTGATGGAAGTTATATCTCAAGATATATAGATGTATCCTAAAGTATGCTATCTCTGGGATTTTAATATATCGTTCAGCGCATCACTCAGTACGTCAGCCTGCGTAACGCCTGTGAACCTTTGAACTATTTCATTTTCGACTTCGACGACCAATGTCGGAATGCTGAGCACGCCGTACTTTTTCGCCAATCCCTGATTTTCGTCTACATTGATTTTTTTGAACTCGACCCTGTCGCCGAATTTACTTTTAAGTTCATCTATGATTGGGTCCTGCGTTCTGCAAGGTCCACACCAGTCGGCATAAAAATCCATCAATATTGGTTTGGTCATTATATTATCTCCACTACTTGTCTCATTTCCGACTTATATAATTTTGGGTTTCAATTATTGAACTGGAACCGAGATGTTAACGGCGTAATTCTTTTAGAGTCCACACATGACTTGCAAGCCCTTCGGCCACATCCTCTGTAATCTTTGAATCTTGTTGCATCAATTAAGATCGTCGTGGATTCAAATGGTGATTTCTCTATGACTTAAATACTGGTGGAGTTTAAAGAACCTGAGGGCTCCCTCTTTATCCATATTGCAGATACATGATGGAGGATTTGATATATGCCTAAGTGAGATTGGAGAAGCATCAAAATATGTATCTGAGAGTAGTAAAGAAGAAATATCAGGATGTGGATTGAAAAGGTATTGTTGGGTTTAGAGATAGGACCATTCATGCATACTTTGGAGTGACTTTAACCATTGTGTGGTACATTGTTAAGTAAGAACTTCCTGAATTGAAGGATCGTATAAAAAGAATCGTGGAATAGATGTGAAGAATGCATAGTTATTCCCTCCAAAGGTATAAATTGCACTTATGATACTCATACTTTTAAGTGGATACTATATGCGGCCAACTTTTGGAACAAAAGATTAATATCGTTCAATCTCTTTTGAATGATTGCTCCGATAGTGTAGTTCGGCCAAATTCAGCTAAGAACTGAAGGCTAATCATGCAGGACTCTCAAAAACCAAATGCCTGGAGAATTCCTGCGACTGGGGTTCAAATCCCCATCGGAGCATATCATAGAATGCTTACAAGAAAAATCCTAACTTCGTTCGGATTCACTTGACTATATAATGTTATACATTATATACTACAAGAAACTGCTGCGCCAACCAGTCCGCAGTTACTTGACATAAAGTTATACCTTATATACTACTATGAAAAAAATCGTCATCATAGATTATGGGCTTGGAAATCTGAGGAGCGCACAAAAGGGGCTTCAATACGCTGGCGCCGACGTCATCATATCTAGGAAACCGTCGCAGATCAAACAGGCCGATGGACTTGTATTGCCAGGAGTTGGGGCATTCAAAAGTGCAATAAAAGAGATCAAAAATATCCAGGATGCGATTTATAGCACAGTCGCCGATGGTATACCATTATTGGGCATCTGTCTTGGCATGCAGATACTGTTGACTGAAAGCGAAGAGGGTGGTATGATCAAAGGACTTGGCATAATTCCAGGGAAGGCCATTCGATTTACCAGCAAGGGCATAAAAGTGCCCCACATGGGTTGGAATTCACTCAAGATAAAGAAAGGCCATCAATTCATCGAAGGCGTACCGAACGGCTCATATGCATACTTCGTTCATTCATATCATGCAGTCACGGATCTGCAATATATACTGGCCACGTCTGAATATGGGCAGGAACTTCCAGCCATCATGATAAAGGACAATGTCATTGGAACTCAGTTTCATCCTGAAAAGAGCGGGGATGTTGGCTTGAGGATGCTCGAGAATTTCGTGGGGATGTGTTGATGGATCTTGAGGGTTACACAAGGCTCGCCCTGCGCAGGGGCGAGAGCTACGATGACACTCTACATAATTTAACAAATCACATCCTCGGGATAAAGGATATCTCGCGAAGCAGGGCTCGCGATTTAGCCTGTGCGGTTTTACAGGAGGTCATGGCAACCTCAGGTCTGACGGGCGACCTGATAACGTTCGCACCATCTTCCATCACGATGGGCGAATTTGGCGTCGGCTCCAGGGGAGATGGTGATTTTTATATACATCAGAGGATTGCAGAAGTCATCGGGACCACTCACGCAGTCATAGACTCAAGCCATCTGGACGATTCGGGGGTAGTTCGATCAAATGGAAAGTACATTGTAATCACAGTTGACGGCATGCACTCCAGGTTGAGCGATTTCCCGTTTTTGGCAGGTTTTCACGTGGCTAGAGCCGCGCTGCGCGATATCTACGTAATGGGAGCGCAGCCGATTGCACTTCTCTCCGATATTCATATAGCAGATGATGGCGATATCGCCAAAATTTTTGATTATACGGCTGGTATTGCTGCCATATCTGAGTTGACGAATGTTCCACTGGTCACGGGTAGCACGCTTCGTATAGGGGGAGATATGGTGATTGGCGACAGGATGACTGGTTGCGTAGGTGCGGTTGGCATCGCGAACTTCCTTACCGCTAAGAAAGACGCACGGGTTGGGGACGTCATTTTGATGAGCGAGGGCGCTGGCGGAGGTACGATATCCGCTACCGCTCTTTATTTCGGAATGCCTGAGGTGGTTCAAGAGACGCTGAATATTAAATTCTTTAGGGCATGCGAAACACTGTATGGATGTGGATTGACCGCCAAGATAGATGTGATGACCGATGTCACAAACGGCGGCATCAGGGGGGACGCGGCGGAAATCTCGAAGACCGCTGGCGTAAAACTCATTTTTGAGGAAGAAAAAATACGCGCACTGGTCAACCCCGCCGTGCTCCGCATGCTGGATAAGCTGGACATCGATTATCTGGGAGTTTCACTGGATGCGCTTTTGATAATCGCACCACGGAGTATAGCAGACGATATATTGGAATCGCTGAGGAGATGTGATATCGCGGCCGATGTCGTGGGGCGTGTTGAAAAAGGGTCTGGTGCCCAGTTATTCAAAGATGAAGAATATCACGATTTAACTCCGAAATTTAGAGAATCCGCTTATACGCCCATCAAAAAGGTGGTGGGGGAGCTCGTCGATGGTGATATATCTGAAATGAGGGTTAAAATAGATGAGGCGACAAAGAACGCGGCACGAAAAAAGAAAAAGGTCATTCAGCTCATTCAAGGGCAAAAATCGACGCGCCAACCAAACCTTTTTTAACGAGCAATACAATTCAAAGTCAAGGAAGATACAAAGGAGGAATTTAATGACGGAAGCATATTGTGTAAAATGTAGAAAGAAAATAACGATGAAAGACCCGCAGCAGGTAACCATGAAAAATAATAGAAAGGCGACCAAGGGCACCTGTCCAGATTGCTGCACCAAGGTATTTAGAATTGGGGGCTGAACTCCCCCTTTTTCTATTTTGTAGTGGCTTATCGTTTCCGATTTTTAGCCGGGTTGTAAGTCGTACTATGCTCTTCGTAAACCCTCCTCTGCGGATATGGGGTGACATTGATGATAGGAACACAAGAGCTTCTGGTCATATTTACATTGGTGCTGTTGCTGTTCGGTGCAAACAAAATCCCAGAGCTAGCACGCTCTCTCGGCAAGTTCATGGGCGAATTTAAAAAGGCGCAGAAAGAGGCAGAGTATGAATCGAGCGAGTCCAAACATTCGAAGAATATTGCGAAAAGGACAAAAGCAACTGGAATACGGAGACTGGCAAAAGACCTTGGAATCAGCACAGAGGGCAAAACCGAAGACGAGTTGCTCGATGAGGCTAAACGGGTATTGAGTAAACGATCGACAACTAAGAAGCAGAACGTTTAAGAATGTTAACGTGATAATGAAATATGGGAGAAACTAATGATAGGGACACACGAGTTGATGATCATAGGTGCAATTATCGTCCTTCTCTTTGGAGCGGCGAAGTTGCCAGAGCTAGCACGCTCTCTCGGCAAGTCCATGGGCGAATTTAAAAAGGCGCAGAAAGAATCTGAAATAAAATTGGGCGAATTTGAACGCTCTATCAAAGACGGTATCACTCCAGGTGAAAAAGAGGACAAAGTCAAGAAAATGTCAAAAGACCTTGGAATCAACACAAAGGGCAAAACCGAAGACGAGTTGATCGATGAAGTTCAGGAGCTATTAAATAAACGAGAACGTGTCGATTAGATTGTCATTATCTTAGCGGGGTGGGGTAGTCAGGAAATCCCGACGGGCTCATAATCAAACTTTTTAAGTAAAAAGTTGATCAAAAAACCGAAAAAATGATCAACCTCCTCACTGTTTAACAATGGAGAGGTTATAGGAGAAACCCGTAGATCAATGGTTCAAATCCATTCCCCGCTATTTAACATGCGCCAGATGAAACATCTGGTGGAGTTGTATTTCCGACTTAATCGAAGATTACGTCGGAGTTGTAACTTATTCGAAGTTTCAACATGCGCCAGATGAAACATCTGGTGGAGTTGCAATTCCTACGGAATTTCAACACTTCGGAATTTCAACATGCGCCAGATGAAACATCTGGTGGAGTTGCAATTCCTACGGAATTTCAACACTTCGGAATTTCAACATGCGCCAGATGAAACATCTGGTGGAGTTGTAACTCCTAATGGAGTTTCAACATTACTCTACTTTAATGGATTTCCGCCCCTCTTTTGGCTCAACCCGCTTGAGGACTACTTCAAGCACACCATTCATGTAGCTGGCCTTTGCGTTATTTGGATCTATTTTTGCTGGAAGGGCAACATGTTCAGAATACTCGCGATCGTCGGTCTTGGCACTGATACTCAGCGATGTCTCGGTAGTATCAAGTTTGATATTTCCCCTCTCGACACCAGGTATTTCGGCTACTACCTGGATTTCATCATCCGATTCAAATACATCGATGATGGGTTTCCGCTCGCTTATCTTAAAGCCCTCACAATGCGGCCGTATGTTTCCGAACTCTCGTATTACCGGCTCCTCTCCGGACCTATGTGTCATTGAGAATCCATAGATAAATGGCTCTTGTTCATCGGTAGCAGATGTCATACTTTCCACTAGGTGCTCGAATATCTCATCGAAATTACTGAATATATCAAACGGATCTCTTTTATTTCTTCTCATGTTTCATCAACTCCTTTCTTCAATTTTCATCAACTCCTTTCTTAAATTTTAAGGGTGGCTTTTTCTACGCTCTCTTTAATTTGTCTCATGGCTTCATCAAAATGCTCCTTCTTGATTTTAAGCTCCTTGATGCCATTCTTTATAGCTTCTCGGTCCGTAGCCGATTGTATGACCTCCTTGAGTGCCAGCATGGATGCCCCCCGACATATCGCTTCAATGTCGGCACCCACAGACCCTTCCGTGGCTTCTGCGAGTGAATTTAGATTTACATTATCATCAATTGGTTTGCCTTTTAGATGAATGGCAAATATATCTTTGCGTGCATCCTTATTAGGGAGCGGAATATATATTAATTTGTCTATCCTGCCTGGCCGTAATAACGCCGGATCGATCATGTCGGGTCGGTTGGTTGCAGCGATTACAATCACATCTTTAAGTTCTTCAAGACCGTCCAACTCCGTCAATATCTGGCTTACCACTCGCTCGGTTACATGGGAATCCCCAAAACTTCCGCCACGGATGGGGGTTATCGCATCGATCTCGTCGAAGAATATGATTGTAGGTGCAGCTTGTTTTGCCTTCCTGAAAGTCTCTCTCACAGCCTTCTCAGACTCTCCGACATATTTGCTCAACAGTTCTGGTCCCTTGATGCTGATGAAATTAGATTCGCTCTTATTTGCTATGGCTTTTGCGAGCAGCGTTTTTCCAGTCCCAGGCGGACCATGCAATAAAATACCCTTTGGCGGAGCGATATTAATAGCCTCAAACGCCTCAGGATATTTGAGTGGCCATTCTACTGCCTCTCTAATCTCTTGTTTTATTTCGTCTAATCCGCCGACATCGTCCCACTCTACACGCGGCACCTCCACGAACACCTCTCTCAGTGCACTAGGCTCGACGTTCTTCAGAGCTTCGTAGAAATCATCCTTCGTTACCTGTAGTTTTTCCATAATTTCTGGAGGTATATCTTCCTCGATATCGATTTCTGGAAGGATTCTGCGCAGTGCGTGCATTGCCGCCTCTTTACACAGGGCGGCCATGTCTGCACCCACGAACCCATGTGTGATACCTGCTATTTCCTTAAGCTCCACTCCCTCTGCCAAGGGCATCCCTCTCGTGTGTACTTGCAGGATTTCAAGCCGTCCATTTCTGTCAGGGATGCCGATTTCGATCTCCCTGTCGAACCGTCCTCCTCGTCTGAGTGCCTCATCGATGGCATCTGGTCTGTTCGTAGCAGCAATTACTATCACATCACCTCTCGCCTCCAACCCATCCATTATGGACAGTAACTGCGCAACGACCCTGCGTTCTACCTCACCAGTAACCTCTTCCCTCTTGGGTGCAATCGAATCGATCTCATCGATGAATATTATCGATGGCGCCTCTTCACGTGCCTCCTCGAACACCTCGCGAAGGCGCTGCTCGCTCTCGCCATAGTATTTGCTCATGATCTCGGGGCCACTGATGGATATGAAATTGGCGTCCGTTTCGCTGGCGACCGCTTTTGCGATGAGCGTCTTTCCAGTTCCTGGTGGCCCATGCAACAAAACACCCTTGGGCGGTTCTATGCCCAATTTCTGGAACAGCTCCGGATGTCTCAAGGGAAGCTCGATCATCTCCCTTACAAGGGCGATCTCACGTCTTAATCCACCAACATCCTCATACGCGATTTGGGGAACCAGACGACCCTCTTCAACCGGCTTTTCCTTCAAAACAATCTCCGTGTTCTTCGTGCAGATCACGGTTCCAGCCGGCCGAGTTCCGGTGAGTATGAAATTAAGTGGATTGCCAAGCATTTCTATTCTCATTTTTTGCCCTTTGAATACCGGGCGTCCATCAAGCACCCTTGCTAGATACCGCTCACCACCGACGATCCTCACCGGCTGTGTTGGGGCGATTATGAGCTTCTTGGCATGTTTAGCTTCTACCTTCCTTATTCTGACCTTATCACCTATTCCAACTCCGGTATTACTCCTGAGGTTACCATCTATCCGTATTATATTCTCTCCGTCTTCTGGATATCCTGGCCAGACAATCGCAGCAGCTGTTTGTTTACCATGGATTTCGACGACATCCCCGCTCACCAGCCCGAGCTTATCCATGTCCTTTATATGGATTCTGGAGATGCCCCTTCCAGCATCTCTATGGTATGCTTCCGCAACCCGTAATATCATTTCTTCTGACATCTTCTTTCTCACCTAATCCTCCATTTCCCCTCGTCCTTTTCTACCATTTCTTTTTCTTTCAGTCGATGCAGCGTTTTTTCAACCTCATACAAATGGGCACTTAGTTCCTTTGCAAGTGATTCTGAGGTTTGATATCCTTTTATCAATCCCAAGAGGACATCAGCTTCAAGAATATCTGGCGTGATTTGGTCGATAATTTCAGCGCATATATCCACCAGCTCGACGATCATCGCCTGGCTGGTTCGCTGCGTAAGCATCGATTCATGGCGCAACGATTCCAGCTTTTGTATCTCGTTACGGAGACTCGTCAAAACATTTTTGGAACCGTATTTCTGGCGCAATTGTCTCCTCTTTTCAGTACTGATCGTCATAGGGCATGCCATCATCTCCACTCCGTATGAATACGGCGAAACCACGACCTCTAATCGGATGTTATCTATAATGCGGAAGTACTTGCGCCGCCACTCATCGACGTAAAATTCCACGATGCCCGCACCCTTTAGCAGATTTAAATGGTCGATGACGACTTTTGGTCCAACATTTAGCCGTCCTGATATCTCGCTGACATAGTGCGGTCTATGCGACAGCAATCGCAATATATTCCTTCGATTCTCGTTGCCGAGAATATCCAACAATTGTGCTGAATCCATTTTATCACTAACTTAAGGTTAGTAACATTACGTTAGTTATACTACTATATAAAATTAATCCACTATCGGGTAATTCGGAGCCTCATCCGTAATCAAAACATCATGTGGATGCCCTTCCTTATGTCCGGATGGCGTGATACTGATAAATCTTGCCTTTTTATACATCTCTCCGATATTCTGCGCGCCCACATAGCCCATTGCGGATTTCAACCCTCCAACTAACTGATGCGATACATCTTTAACGGTGCCGATGTATGGTACGGCTCCCTCAACCCCCTCTGGCACGAACTTGGTGCTGCCAGGACATCCTCTTTTTTCTTGGAAATATCGATCTGCACTCTCTCCACCACTCATTGCGCCGAGTGAGCCCATGCCCCTGTATTGCTTATATCGCCGCCCTTTTATGGTCATTGTTCTGCCTGGCGCTTCATCCGTGCCTGCAATGAGATTACCCATCATGAGTGAGTTTGCCCCTACTGCTATTGCCTTTGCAATATCACCAGAATACTTCATCCCCCCGTCAGCGATTACAGGCACTTTATGTTTTCTGGCCACATCTGCAACTGAAGCAATTGCAGTTAATTGTGGGACGCCGACCCCAGTCACTATTCGTGTGGTACAGATGGACCCAGGACCAACACCAACTTTGATACCGTCTACAAAATCGACCAGTTCCTCTGCAGCCTCTGCCGTCGCGATGTTTCCCACCACGACGTCGGCACCGACTTTCTTCTTAATCACCTTGGCAGAATTCACCACGTTCATATTATGTGCGTGTGCACAGTCCACCACGAGCACATCGGCTCCTGCTGCATCCAGTGCAACTGCCCTTTCCACGTCAAAAGGGCCCACCGCAGCTGCCACTATAAGGTGACCTTCCTCATCCCTGATCGCCCTTGGGTGCTGATATCGACGCAGAATATCCTGCATGGATATCATGCCTTTGAGATGACCTTTTTTGTCCACGATTGGCAAACGCTCTATTTTATGCTCGTACATTCGCTCAAGCGCGTCATCGAGTGGAATACCTTCATGTCCTGTGATCAAATCCTTCGTCATCACCTTTTCAACTTTTTTCGTTGGATTCGATTCGACGATAGGTCGGACGTCCCGTCGGCTGACGATGCCTATTAGTTCCCCGTCGATGACGGGGATTCCACTGACCTTCTCATTTGTCATAAGGTGCCACACGGCCTGGACGGAGGTGTTGGGCGCAATCGTCACCACGTCTCGTACCAGCAGTTCATCGGCTCTTTTTACTTCACGAATTTCGCTTACCTGTCGCTCCCTGCTCATGTTTCGATGAATCACGCCGATGCCGCCCTCGTGCGCCATGGCAATCGCCATATCCGCTTCGGTCACGGTGTCCATCGCTGCGCTCACGAGTGGAATGTTGAGGGGGACATTTTTTGACATACGTGACGTTACGTCTACTTGATCTGGTTCGACATTGGATTTGCATGGCAAAAGCAAAACATCATCAAAAGTAATTCCTGGAGGGGTATTGAGTTTATCTATAAACATTTCTTTCACCACACCCTTTTTGGTATATATCACTCAACTCTTAATGAAGCTTTTGTTCACTGAGGTTAAATGTTGTATATCATCTTTTTAAGCCGTTCCACTTCCTTTCGCTGTATCCTTCTGTTTCGATCACCGCCGCACACAAGCCCCCGTATCCCGATAATGTCCGGGGAGATGTGATGAATGATCTCTATATCTTCCCACCCTAGCGACCCAGCCAGTGCAGTATCAAGTCCGACCTTCTTGGCGCTTGATGTAAATTCTGCAACATCTTCTTCGGACATAAAATCAAATATGCCTCTACCATCTTTGATGCCAGTGTCGATCATGACGATGTCGATGCCCGCTTTTTGACCGACATCCGGCAAATCAAACGGGGAGAGCGTGTTCAGTCTTTCAAAGTCGGCGTATGCTGCTGCCACGACTTTTTTTGAGGAATCATAGTCCTTAACAGCTTTTTTGACGCTTTGAAGCAAAGTCAACGCCTGCCCCTTCGTCCTGATGTCAAACAAGCCTATCTTGATGAAATCTGCACCAGCAGCAGCGGCACCAAGTGCGGATAGCGAAGCGGTACCTGGCTTAAATCCAAAATCTCCGATGGTTGCACTCAGCGGTTTTGACACCGCTTTTTTAACCGCGCTAATCACCCATGGGAAATTTGCACCCAGCGAACC
This sequence comes from uncultured Methanocellales archaeon, assembly GCA_964412405.1. Lineage (GTDB taxonomy): Archaea > Halobacteriota > UBA148 > UBA148 > JAJOKI01 > JAJOKI01. Next base: position 14,004 of record CAYPOB010000024.1, read on the forward strand.
CTCTTTTGGATTCTTCACGTCGATGATATCCGCTCCGCCCGCCTCGGCATCTTTCGCCTCTTCTATATCGATAGGACTGATCAGCAATTTCATGGA
>CAYPOB010000025.1:0-12905 GCA_964412405.1 uncultured Methanocellales archaeon
GCCATAAAAATAATGAGGAGATTGGATGAGATGGGAGGGATGTAAAGATCGTTGATTCCTGCGCTTAGAGATTAAAATTTTCCCCCGATATATTCCAAGACTGACTCAAATATCGCCCTGCCGTCCCCCTTTTCTTTATCGGTTCTCGTCCAGTCAGGATGTTGATGGCCAAAAAACACCCTCTCTGGATGCGGCATCATCCCAAAGACGTTTCCATCTGGATTGCATATCCCTGCAATGTTGTATATAGAACCATTGGGATTCCATGGGTATCCAGCATAGTCTCCTTCTGGGCTTACGTATCGAAAGACGATCTGGTCGTCGTCAATTAGACGTTGCAAATACCGATCCTGTTCCTGCGGTGGAAAGACGATTTTCCCCTCGGCATGTGCAGATGGCATCAACAGGATATCCTTTTCTAGTATCCTTCTAGTAAAAACACAATTTCCCTTATTTTCGTGTCTCAGAATGGTCGGCCTGCACTCGAATCTCGCCGAGTCGTTGGTCGTCAGACATGCCTCTGGGCAATCGGTCATGATTTCATCAAATGCAGGTAGAAGCCCGAGTTCAACCAGCACCTGAAATCCGTTGCATATACCACCGATTGGGTAACCAGCCTCAGCGAATTCGGTCAAAGCATCCTTCATGGCGCTTTTCATCCTGGCGGCCAGGATGGCTCCTGCCCTAACGTAATCGCCTGAGGAAAAGCCGCCCGGGATCATCAAGCATTGATAATCGAACAAGTCCCTGCGCCCCGCCTCAGCGACCTCACCAGTCAGCTGCTTCAGATGAACTAACTCGGGCTTTGCACCCAAACGCTTGAACGCAAGATACATCTCCCGCTCGTTGTTCGTTCCCTCTATCCGCAGAATGCAGATATTGATGTCCTCTATATCCATGATTTTTCACCCCATATGCTCGTAAATCGGCCTTTGCCAGACGCTTCGCATATCATCTACTGACAAATCGACTAACTCCTTATCATCCGCTATTAATAGCTCGTTTCCTCCGACTACCCCAATTTCGAAAAGTGGGAGGTCCTTGAATGTTTTTTCAAACTCGCCCGCCATGCCGCATTTCACCTCAACGACCCACCGCGTATTCGATTCGGAGAACAATTTATAATCGCTTCTCAAATTTGTAATTTCGCTGATGTCTACATTTGCCCCGATGTCTCCACCCATCATCATCTCGGCCAGGCATACTGCAATTCCGCCTTCAGAGACATCATGACAGGACAATACGAGACCATTGTGAATCACAGACAGAAGGGCATTCATGCGTTTTTTCAAAGCACTCGGGTCAACCCTCGGAACGACCATTGCAGTGGTCTGCATGAGTTTGGAGTACGCTGAGCCGCCGAGTTCCCTATGGGTTTTTCCAATAAGATATATCGAATTTCCGGCCCCCTTTAAATCGGTTGTGACACATTGTCTGATGTCGGGCACGATGCCCACGCCGAGAACTGTCGGAGTTGGTGCTATGGTCCCGGTAGGAGCCTCGTTATAAAGGCTGACATTTCCCGATACGAATGGGATGGATAGGGCTTTTGCTACGAATCCAAGACCTCTTGCCGCCTCGTACAATTCGCCCAGCCTTTCTGGCTTATCAGGGTTCCCAAAATTCAAGCAGTCTGCAAACGAGTGCGGTATCGCGCCGACGGCGGTCAAGTTTCTGCACACCTCATCGATAGCAGACGCTGAGCCCCAGTATGGGTCTATCTTGGTGTACAGGGGGTTTACATCTGCGCTGAGCGCCAACCCTCTGTACGACGTTTCCAGCGGCTTTATGACGGCAGCGTCTCCATGAGTTTGCCGTCCAATGATGCCCTGCATTGGTTTCAGGACCGTGGATGCCCGCACCTCATGATCGTATTGCCGGATTATCCATTCCTTGCTCGCGATGCAGGGCGATGATAACAAATTCAATAAGACATGGTCGTAGTCTTGTGGTTCCCTGAATAATTTATCCTCCTGCTTTACCCTTTCCACTTTTTTAGTCCTGTACGATTTACAGTAGGTCGGCCCATCTATAAGAAATTCCAAGTCCATCTCGAAGATTTTCTCGTCTTGATAAAAAAGCCTCAGCGTCTTTTCGGGCACGACCACCCCCATGACAGTTGCGAGAATGTCCCAGTCCTCGAAGATTTTTAATACTTCCTCAAGATTTTTCGGATCGACCGCCAGCATCATGCGTTCCTGTGATTCCGAGACCCAGATCTCCCACGGTGCCAGTCCTTCTTCCTTGAGTGGAACCCTATCCAACTGGATGTTGGCACCACAACCGCCTGCCACCGCCATCTCGCCGATAACACAGGACAGTCCGCCGCCGCCGAGGTCCTTCATCCCATTCAACAATCCCCGCTCGTTCGCCTCCAAACAGGCATGGATCAGCGGCTCCTTCGTGATCGGATCTCCAAGCTGAACCGCCCCCTTTGATACCTCTTCTGACGTTTCAGTCAATTCCATAGACGCAAACGTAACACCATGTATTCCATCTCTTCCCGTCCTTCCACCCACCAGTACGAAAACATCTCCTAGTCTTTTGACCCTGCTTCTGATGATGTGTTTTTTCTTCGCGATGCCGACACAGCCGACATTCACCAGACAATTTCCAATATAACCATCGTCGAAAGCCACCATCCCCGTAGTCGTCGGGATGCCGATTCTATTTCCGTAATCTCTGATGCCAGCCACCACTCCTGAAAATAGATAGGTGGGGTGTTTGATGCCCTTCGGAAGCTTTTGGTGCGGAAGGTCCAGTGGCCCAAAGAACAGCGAATCGGCCAACGCAATGGGCTGCGCTCCCATGCAAACCACATCCCTCACGATTCCGCCGATTCCCGTCGCAGCACCGCCATACGGCTCTATCGCCGATGGATGGTTGTGCGATTCCAGTGCGACCACATATGCATGCTCGTCATCGAACTCGACGACGCCCGCATCCTCTCCCAGGAGGAGATTTTGCGGCGCATCTATGTCGAAGACGAATTGCTTCAAAATTGATTTCGAGCTCTTATAGCAGCAATGTTCCGACCATGCCTGGCCCAATGACTGAAGTTCTATATCGGTCGGATTTCTGTTTTTTTCAGCGAAGTATTCCCGTATTCGCTTCATCTCGCTCAGACTGAGCGCCAACCCCAGTTCCTCGCTTATCTCTTGTAGCTGCCGAACGTTTGCATCCTTTAAATTGACATCATACAACTCAAAGGGGAGTGGTCGCCTTGTATGGGGCATGGCATCACCCTATCTCTATCGTGTAGTTCTGGATAACTGGATTGGCAAGAAGCTTTTTGCACATTTTCTCAACCTCTGCTCTCGCCTTTTTCTCGTCTTCTATACTCACCACTATCCTGAACATCTTCATTGACCTTACATCTATCACATTGTCAAACCCGAGCAGATTCAGGGCCTTCTTCGTATTCGCTCCCTCCGGGTCAGCAACTCCCTTTTTTAGACTTATCGTAACATCTACTTCCATGCTATCACCATCTTGAGGATACTTTGGTCATCTAGCCAAATACTTTCACTCCTCACTCTCATATAATTCATATACTACACAAACATTTAGAGGTATCTACATATAATTTGGTGGGACCATGAATTAGAAGATGAAAAAAAAAGAGCATTGAAGAAGCAATAGAAAATTGAATATAAGAAATACCATAGGTAAATAACATGGAACCAGTTAAAGATATATATGTTATCGGGAGTATGTTTAGTATTGGGGGATTAGTGAATGAATGAGGAAGAGAAGAGAATGTCGGAAAGGAGATTATCGAAATTAGCATCATTCATAAAGCTCTTAGAAACAAATACCAGATACAAATTTAATATAAATAACTTTAACAGCAGGTTAAAACTCCAGAAGTATGTCTACTTAAGTAATTCGTTTGGATTTGACTTTGATTATCCTCACTCAATGTATATTAGGGGTCCCTACGCTCCACCGTTAGCTGATGATTACTACAAGCTTCATGAAAATAAGGAGTATTTGAAGCTGGCTGGTAATGTAGAACTCGGAGCGTCTAAATCTTCCGATTTAGTCGGTAATAGAGGACAATTTATTAAATTAGTTCGAGGCAAAAGTGAGGAATGGCTTGAAATAGCTTCAACTTTCCTCATGATATGGGAGAGATATAAAGATAAAGAGTTCGCAATTAAAGCGACCAAGGAGACAAAGCCTTGGACTAATAGAGAGGATATCAAAGAGATAGCAAAAAGATTTGAAGAATTGGGTGTTATTTCCTAAGTTTTTTAGCTTTTCTTTTTCCTTCTTTTCTTTCTAATTTCACCGGTAATTTGTAATTTCCCCCTTCTTTTCTCCTCCTCCCTCATTCTTTCTTCGCGTTCCATGATTTCTTTGTTTCCTATCAGGTCCCCATCAGTTGTAAATAAACGGGTGGACTTTGGGTCACAAAGAGCTTGAGCGACTATAAGTGCATCAGTGGGCTTTAAGTGGTTGTTCTTCTCCAAAATATCTGACGCTATCTTCAAACTCTCTTTGGTTGGGGCAGGGGTTTCAGCTTCTAAGTCTTTAATCACTTTTTCTAATTTGTGGAATGAGTCACCTACTAGCTCTCCTTCCTCTTCTCTTTCGATTATCTTGATTATGCCCTCGCCCAAAACTACTTGGGGGATTATTACGGTAACATTGGGATGTTTTCTTTTTAACTTATTTATGATTTCACTTGAATGTCTTCTTTCATCGTTTTTATTTTTAAGGTAACCAATTATGATGCTGGTATCCAGGTACTCGGTTTGTTTATCCATTAGTTTAGAAATGGTCTAATATATGTAAATAAGTTTGCTGGGCTCCGGTAAATCTTTGATTGGTATAATTTGCCCGTTGAAGGCACTTACTATGACAAGACTTATTCATACTGACCTGTTGTTCATCAACAACCCCTTATTTAGTTAAATTGATTTAGTTTCCGAACTACTGAATATATAGTAACTTTTAATAAATTAACTCGTACAACGTAGTCCTTCTTCTCGGGATGCGCCCTGCGCCGATGATGGTTTCCTCAAACTCCTCGAGCGACATATACTCGCCAGATGTTCCACCGGCAGATTTGGATATATTTTCCTCCATCAGAGTTCCCCCAAGGTCGTTAACTCCACAGAAAAGTGCCGTCTGCGCCAATCTGCGCCCCAGCTTCACCCAGGATGCCTGGATGTTTTTGATGTGTTGATGTAATAGAATTCGAGAGAGGGCATGCACCTCAAGACTCTCGATTTCGGTTGGCCCATGTGCGATTTTGCCCAGACGATTGTTCTTCGCCATGAATGGAAGCGGTATGAACTCGGTAAATCCCTGAGTTTTTCGCTGCAGGTCCCTTATCAAAAGAAGGTGGTTTATTCTATCCTCTTTTGTTTCAATGTGCCCATATAACATCGTAGCAGTCGTTGGGATTCCCATGTGATGTGCAGTGGTGATTACTTCCATCCATTGCGTCGTGGAAATCTTGTGTGGGCAGATTTTTTGGCGGACCCGGTCGTCGAGGATTTCTGCAGCAGTTCCCGGCATTGAGTCCAGTCCACTGCGCTTTAGCGCCACCAGAGCGGCAGATATGTTCATGTCAGAATTATCGGCCGCGTGGTACACCTCCATTGGTGAAAGGGCATGTACATGCACCCGAAATTGTGATTTTATACATTCCAGCATCTCGCAGTAGTAATCCAGCGTCGCACCATCGCGCAGACCGCCCTGAACGCATATCTCGGTAGCGCCAGAATCCATCGCCTCTCCGACTTTTTGCAAGATTTGTTCGGTACTGAGAACATATCCAGAATCGCTTCTAAATGCGCAAAAGGCACAATCGTTTATACACAAATTCGTGAAGTTGATATTACGATTTATGACATAGGTAACGACATCGCCAACTGCCTCTGAACACAACTCGTAGGCAGTTTTGAATAGTAATGATGTGTTGCGCATCAAGTACAGCGCATCCTCTTTTATGACTTCACCCGCCTTGGCACGTTCCACGACGTCAGCACTTTCTAAATCCATTTTCGTCTGCATATTTGCTTATCAACTCCTCTGTTTCGGTGCCATACCATTTTTTTAGCACAAAGCGCGGGTAAACTGGCAGGCGTTCCCTAAAGTGCACAGATGATCCAAATGCCTCCGGCGCTTGCCATTCGTTGTCAGGATTGATGTAATCAATCGTTACTGGGGATATGCCACCAAGGTCGGATGCCCCATATGGAACTGATAAATGCGGCGGCATGAGATTTGGCGGCACCTGTATGCTAATTTCTTGCGGCAGAATCTCCCGCGCCGTTGCAATCGTCTGCTGTATATCGTGTATAGTCGGCGGGAAATGCTCGGCCATCGGCGTGTTCGGCTTCGGCAGAAAATTCTGGATGATAACTTCCTGGATGTGCCCATATTTAGCATGCAATTTTTTAATTGCCAATATAGATTCAATGCGGTCGTTCCACGTTTCACCGATGCCGACGAGGATGCCCGTTGTGAAGGGGATCTTCAATCGCCCAGCATCCTCGACGGATTTAAGGCGCACTGCAGGGACCTTGTCTGGGCTGTCGCGATGCGCTTTCACCCCCTCAACCGTCTCCACCATCAAACCCATGCTGGCATTCAGGGGTTTTAATTTTTTGAGATCTGCATAACTGATTACGCCCGCATTTGTATGCGGGAGAAGGCCATGCCCGATCGCCATCTGGCACAGTTCCTCCACATAATCGATAGTGTCATGATGATTCGGTTGGCCAAACGTAAATAACGCTTCGGTACAGCCGCTGGAAATGCCCCTCCTCAGCACTTCGTCAACCTGCTCAGGTGTCATCAGAAATGCCTCGGGATGGGTGACATCACGCCCAAAACCACAATAATGGCATTTATTTCTGCAGATGTTGGTGACTGGAATGAAAACGTTTTTAGAGAAGGTGACGTAATCAGCAATCATCACATCCACATATGAGGAGGGTTTAATAAGCATATCCATGGTCGATATGAAGGCAATAATTCCCTTTAAAAGGGAGAATTCAAAATCGCGCCTGTCTCCCCTACTTAGTGCGCTCGAGCGGAAAGAATTTGCGGAGCGCATGCTTGAGGACGTCATCCATGCACTCGACAGCTCGGTGGTAAGAAAATATGAGGTGCTCACAGAAGGCACGTTGGATGATGCCATCAATGGCGCAATTCGAGATGTCCAGACGCCGATTTTGATAGTGATGCCCGACCTGCCGCTGATCCAGTCCAGACACATAAACGAGGTTGTCGGCTCGAGTGCAGATGTCGTCATAGCGCCGGGGAGGGGCGGCGGGACAAATCTGCTGTTTTTGAGGGAGCCGCACATGTTCAAAGTGCAATATCATAACACAAGTTTTTTGAGTCACGTCCAAATCGCCAGGGATATGGGGATGTCTGTCGATATCTATGATTCGTTCTTTGTCAGCACTGACATGGATGTGCCCGAGGATTTAGTGGAATTATTGATACATGGAAATGGCGCCGCAGCACAGTATTTATGTGAGATTGGCGTGACCATCTCCACGATATCGGATGTGACCATGTTGTAACGTCATCGGTCGGAGATCGTTGAAGTAGGTTTAGGGGCTCACTTCATGATGTCCAGCAATGCCACCCTTTCCAATACGAGCTCTTGGATTTTTTCCTCTCCAACTGCTTCGATTTCGGCATCGGTGATGTCAAACGTCTTAACGATTAAATCTTTTTTTCGCCCATCATAGCCCAGCACAGGCGCCACTTGAACAAATTCCCTTACATCTCTGGCCGCACGCTCCACATCATCGCCGACTATGATGATGGCTATGTTGTTCCTGCCCGGCGAAATCCCCATCTGTAAGGCGCGTTCGATCTGGCGCTTTCCGGAGGCGTACAAAAGAATCTCAAGTCCCAAATCATTGGCGATGTTACGCCCCTCTCGCATCGACCGCATCGCCTTTTCGGCCGCGAAACGAAGATGTTCTGCACCCGCAGTTCTGTCTGCATCTAATGCTTGAATTGTGACGCTGTGTCGCCTTGCGATATCGCTCATCGTTTTGATGAATTCGTCAACGTCGCCAACCTCGGCGATGCCGCCGATAATTTTGATGACCATATGGGTCATTTCTTTCAAATCATAGCTTTAAATTATTTTCCATCTAATGCGTTAAAACTCGAGAAGATTTGCCTGTCCCTTTTTCCCCTCCGTCGCTTCCACATCTACGCCCAACTGCCCCATGATTTTTATTCCGATTCCGGTCCCGACCAATCGCATGATCGCTTTGGGATTCGCATCTCTGAGTTTGGCGATATCGGTATAGCCGGCATTGTACAACCTGCGCGCTCTGACCCTGCCCACTCCCTTTATTTTAATCAGTTTAAGCAATTCAGGACTGGCGCCATATTTAATCTGCTCGACCAAATCTCTTGCATCTTGTGTAAATCTTAAACCCAACTGCGCGGACAACTCGGCAGTGCTGTGCATGAGCCACTCCGCGAGTTCGCATAATGTTCTTATATCTCCTGGACCAATGCCAAATTTTTTAATTATGTCGTTTTCATGTTCTTCGCAAATCCAGTCGTAAAACAGCATCGCAGTCTTGGCCTCGGCAAGGAACCACTCATACTCTTTTTTGTGTGGGTCTGGCACGCGGATAAACTCATCATGATGCCGCTCTACTGACTCATCGACCCAAGAGCTATCATTACTGCGGAGATATAGCTTTCGCATATCGGGTGTTTGGCAGATTAAATGTAGCAGTGTAAACCGTGCGACGTCATCGACGCTTTTCAGCCCCTTGATAATTATCGATGCGGACGCTGGGTCTATATACAGCTTTGAAATCAATCCCCCCAGCTCAGTAGCACGAATGTCGTCATCTGACCTGATTATCATGTCCTCCTTTTCAAGAAATTCCAGCACAGCATCGACCACGTGTTCCAGACTCCACCTCTCCTGCTGACATGCATAGAACGTGGACTCTATAAAATCGAATAACTGTTCTCTAGATTGGGCAAACCCGGTCGCGATAGTGGACAGTAGATGCGTGCGCAACGCCGCCTCTACACCAAGTTTAGACCATATGTCTTCGGGATTCGCAAGTACGTAGTTTTCCATCAGCCTGTCGAATTCGTCAAGATTCTTGGCGATCAGGACGGATTCGCCATATGGATCTAAGCCCGGGCGACCTGCCCTTCCGCACATCTGCTTGATTTCCAGCACCGATATCGGTGCCAATCCAAAGTTAGCGTCGTACCGCTTATAATTCTTGATGATAACTCGCCTTGCCGGTAAGTTGAGACCCGATGCCAGCGTAGGAGTGCACGCTATGACCTTGATAACGTTGGACCTGAAGCCGTTCTCTATGATGCGTCGGTGCTCGCTCCGCAACCCGGCATGATGAAACGCCGTTCCGTTTTCAATGCAGAAGGCAAGTTTTTCGCATAGGCCCGTCTCCCCAGTCTCGCGAATTTCTCCTGCCAATTCAGTCAGCTTACCCACATCATCGAGATCGATCAAATCTTTAATCGCTTTGCCAACCCCTCTGGCCGTGTTCTCAGAATTTTTGCGCGTGTTGGTGAAGATGAGGCATTGCCCTCCCTCCTTTATGGTATCGACCGAGAGCGCAATGGAATCATCTTTGTTTGTCACACCGATCTCCTTTTCCCCATCCACAAATTTGATCACTCGCCCAAACAGGACGCCCTCTCGCAATTCCACAGGACGCCACTCGCTCTGGACGAGTTCTGCATTTAACCATCTTGCCAGCTCGCCAGCGTTTCCTATCGTCGCGCTCAGAGCGAGGACCTGCGCACGCGGATTCAATTTCATCAATTTCGCCAGCGTTATTTCAAGTGTAGGTCCCCGTATGGGAGAATTGATGAGATGGACCTCATCTACGACTATTACGGTGATATCGCGCGTCCAACTCGCCTCGTTTCTTAGCAGCGAGTCCACTTTTTCAGAGGTAGCCACGATGATATCGTATTTGCCCAGCCACTCGTCCTTTGAATCGAAATCACCTGTGGAGATTCCCACCTCGATGCCGAGAGACGCGAATTGGGAAAACCTATCATATTTCTCGGAGGCGAGCGCGCGCAATGGCACGATGTAAACCGCCTTGCCGCCGCTTAGCACGGATTTTAGCATGGCTATCTCTGCGAGTAGCGTTTTGCCCGATGCAGTGGGGATCGCCGCGACGATGTTTTTCCCATCGAGCAGGCCGCGTTGAATTGCGTCCGCCTGCGGAGGATACACCTTTGTGATTCCGGAGTCCATGTAAAATTGAATAACGTTCTTGGGCAACTGATCGGACAGTTCGATTATTTTCATTGTCATAAGCCAACGATTGGATGTGAGAAAAGTATTTCTCTTCAATATCGAGAGAACGAATGAAAAGAATATGGGGGGCGTCTCAGGATGCACCCAATATGTTCCTTTTAAGGTGTTGTTCTTGAGCTATCCGACCGGCCAGCATCCAAAAACCAATAGATAAGTGACTTGGTCACTTGCCCTCTTCTTTATTTATACGCGAACCCAAAACTATTAATTCGCCCCTATCCAATTAAATGTAGAGGATAGGAATGACAAGAAGATGGACATTTTTTCTATTTATTCTCCTGCTTTTTGGCTCTGTATTTTTCTCGGCCATATCTGCCCATGCGCAGGAAACTGAATATAGAACCACATACACGATGATAGATGTGCATGGTGACGGGTCTGCGACGTGGACGATGGGGCATAGGGTTGCGCTACCAACACGAGAAGATGAGGTTATCTTTATAAAATACATGGAAGAATTTGAAGCGATAGAGGGCACCTATGTGGAGGGTTTCTCAAATCGAATAAATCGAATTATCAGAGATGCCGAAGCAGCGACCGGGCGGGGCATGATGGCTAAAAATTTCGACATCTCTCATGAGGTGATAGACACGGCAATCGGCAGATTTGGTGTAATCAAATATCAATTCGATTGGATTAGTTTTGCTGAAGTTGAAGATGGGAACCTCGTGATGGGGGATGTGTTCGTAGATGGATTTTTCCTCTCGAGGGGCGATGTGTTGGTCATAAGGTTTCCCTACACTCACAAAGTCGATTCCGTGACGCCAGAACCAGATGTTGCAAGAGATGATGAGCTGGTGTGGTATGGGCTAAGGGATTTTGACCAGGGTGCTCCCAGTGTCGTGATGACGCCTAAACCTCCCATTTTTTTACCCATATGGATATTTGGCACCATAGCGGTTCTCGTTGTGATAATTAGTGTGTTCATCTTTAAAAAGAGGTTCACCAAACCACCAGAGATAACTGAAGACGAAATAATGAAATCCGATGCGGATCGGATCATCGAACTGCTGCGAGAAGCGGGAGGGATCATGTACCAATCAACCATAATCAAAAAAACTGGTTTCTCAAAGTCGAAGGTCAGCGCAATATTGAAATCCATGAAGGAGAACGGCACCATACAAAAAATCAAAAAGGGAAATGAAAATTTAATCAAGATGCCTTAGAGCCTTACGAGACCTATGTTAGTCTTAAGTATGTGGTGGATAAGTGCTGGAATATGTCTTGGCTTTATGGTCCCGCGCCTCATGAACTCATAGCCCATCCTGAGGTTATTTTTTATCATAATTGGTCTGAGATAGAATTCCCTGTATGCCCTTTTATTCAATTCCCTGACGTCATCTAGAGATAGTTGTTCGGTCCCTATAATCGGATTTGTCGCATCATATTTGCCCCAGTCCAACTCCTCAATCATGCCCATTTTTTCAGCAGTTTCATAGAACATCGTTCCAGGATATGGTGCGGGCAGGAAGAATAGTGCATATTCTGGGTCAAGTTCCTTGGCAAAGTCTATGCTCTCTTCTACGTCTTTCCTGGTTTCCCCTGGCAAACCGAGAATGATGTTAGCAATTCGTACCATGCCCAACTCCCCAGAGATCTGGAACACGTCCCTGATCTGCTGTACGTCGATATTCTTCTTCATCACATCGATGGACTTGCGCGATGATGTTTCGATGCTGTATGTCAGAATGCGGCATCCCGCATTTCGCAATTTCCTCAACATTTCCTCATCATTGATAACGGTCGCGCTCTGGTACCCCCATGTGATATCTATCCCGCGTTTTGTTATTTCATCACAAAGTGTCATGACCCGTTTTTTATTCAGGTCGAAGCTATCATCCATGAACATGATCATGTCGACATCGTAGTTGTCACATAAATGCTTCATTTCATCCGCGACGTGCTCTGGCTTGCGCGCCCTCCACTTCTTGCCATATATCGCGGCGACGCTGCAGTAATGGCACCCATGAGTGCACCCCCTGCTAGATATCATGGTGCCCAGTTTGAATGCTCCAAAAAGCCGATATCGGTCCATCGGCAATATATGTCTTGCAGGATATGGAATGGAATCTATGTCTACTGGCTCTCGCGGAGGATTTCTAATGATTCCTCCGTCTTCTCGAAAAACCACTCCCCTGACTTTAGCAAGGTCACTGCCAGACTCCCACGCACGAATCAATTCTAATGTAGTGATCTCCCCATCACCACAGACCACTGCATCCAGGTTGGGGTTTCCCTCCAAACAATCACCCCCTAGCAACGATGCATGGGGACCCCCCATCATAGTTTTGATATCGGGATCCACCTCTTTAACAGCGTTCACAACTTGATTTGCATATGGCACACGATATGTCGCGCAATAAACGCCGACTGCGCCCGGTTTGAACTTCTTAATCTCCTCCTTGACGTCGAGAATATCCATTTCCTCGGCAGGCATATCGATGATTTTGACGCTATATCCGTCGTTTTCAAGCGACGCCGCCACATACGCCAATCCAATCGGCGGCGCAACCAATCCGAGAAAGCGCTGATATATCTCTCCTTCACATAGAGGATGAATCAATATTGTCTTCATGTTCTCAGCCCC
>CAYPOB010000026.1:0-12523 GCA_964412405.1 uncultured Methanocellales archaeon
GTAGCTAAGCTGTTGGAGATGCACCATACACCACTTCAAAGAAGTGGTGGACCTGTAACTCCATAGGAGTTACAGGTGATCGAAGATCTGGTGGAGTTGTAATTCCTCTGGAATTTCAACATGTCTCGAAGAGATACTCCGTCAACGCAACATGGGTAACTCTTAAATATAAGTTAAGCAAATTAATGATGGGAGTTGAGTCTAGGTGTCCCATCCCCTCAGATATGCCCTAGGTTCACTCCTCATTCTATTTTGATGCACCCATTTTAAGAGGAAATAGTTAAGACGTCTCCCTTTTTATATTGTATTAACTATAAGTGGGGGAGGGAGGAATAAATTATGATAACAATAAAGGCAGAGAATTGTATATCGTGCGCGGTGAAATTAACGGGTATGGGCTTTACCAGATTTCCATGTCCAGATTGCGGAGAAGTCGTCGGTAGATGTGCAAAGTGTCGAGGGCAGAGCAATCCATATAAATGTCCTACATGTAAATTTATGGGACCGTGAGGGGTGGCACAATTAGCATGGGAAAAGTAGCAGCAAAAATCAAGATAATGCCTCAAAGTATAGAAACCGACCTTGAAGGGCTTAAGGGAGATATTAAAGCCACCATGCCAGACGGTGCAAAGTTGTACGGAATCACAGAAGAGGCGATAGCATTTGGGCTCAAGGCGCTAATAGCAACAGTGGTCATAGATGATGTAGCAGGGGGAACTGAAAAAGTAGAGGGGATGTTTGCCAAATTAGATGGCGTAAAAAGCATACAAGTCATAGACTTGAATTTAATTTGATGGAGTAGGGCTTGTAGATCAGGGGTAGATCGTTACGTTCGCAACGTAAAGGCCGCGGGTTCGAATCCCGCCGAGTCCATAATATGAAAAGAGTCCTTAAGAACTCGAATTTTGTATTTTTATCTGCCATGGTATTCGCGCTCATCTATCCAGATTTGGCCTTATATTTGAAGTGGTATATCATACCTGCGCTGATCATAGTCACTACAGTTTCTCTTTGTGATATCAAATTACGAAAGCTTGACATGAAAAAGAACATCAAGCCAATTCTTGTAGCATTAATGTTGAATTATGTTCTCCTATCCGGCATAGTTCTAATCATGAGCGTTTTGCTCATAGAAGATGATGCCATCTTTAAAGGATTCATCGTGATGGTTGCGACACCTCCGGCCATAGGAGTCATAGCTTATAGTTCGCTTTTGAAAGGAGATACGCATTTGGCATTGATAGCGAATGCATTTATCTACTTATTATCCATATTCTTAATGCCGGCAATCCTCCTCCTATTGCTGGGGATAGATGTAGTGGACCCCTTTACAATATTGAAAATCTTAATAATACTGATACTCTTGCCGCTAATCCTTTCGGGGATAGTAATTCGAACTCCATACTACGAACGGCATAAAGGGGATAAGGATATTCTTATCAACTTGGGTTTTTTCCTGGTGATATATGTAGTCATCGGACTAAATCGGGATATTTTATTAGGTGGCGATTATGGACTGTTGTTGCCAATATTTATTATAGGATTTATGAGGACATTTTTTTCGAGCACATTGGTGTTCAAAGTTGGCAGAAAGCTCAACATCAGATATGATAAAATGGTCACCTACACACTGTTCAGCTCATATAAGAATCTTGGCCTTACTGCAACAATATCCTTAATCCTATTTGGTACTAAGGCAGCAGTTCCTGCGGCGGTTTGCATATTATTGGAGGTCCTATTGTTCATCTATTATTCCGCCTTGATGAATCCAGGTGAAGACGAAGCCAAAAAGATTGGATTAAATTCGTAAGTTTTATGGTTACAGCCGCCATTTGTCTTTAAATACTATATATGTAATTATATAACAAAAATAGAAGGGAACACATGTCAACAATAAAATCATCAGTCAAGATTGAAAATGTAGTAGCATCTATGCAGCTAGCTGACGAGTTTGATCTGGAAGATATCAGTACAAAACTGGATAATGCCGAATATGACAAGAAAAAATTTCCAGGGCTTGTATATCGAGTTAAAAACCCCAAGGCGGCCTTTTTAATATTCAAGTCAGGGAAGGTAAATTGTACTGGTGCACGAAGGGTGGGAGATGTGAAAAAAGCGACCGATGGGCTTAGTGAAGAGTTGCGCAAGACAGGGCTTACTATCAGAGATGACCCACAACTCGTGGTTCAAAATATCGTCGCATCTGCCGACCTGGGCACGGAACTGAACCTCAACGCGATCGCCATCGGACTCGGTTTAGAGAATATCGAATATGAACCGGAGGTATTTCCAGGATTGGTTTATAGGGTCTCCGATCCTAAACTCGTCGTGTTGATATTCGGCTCTGGAAAATTAGTGGTCACGGGATGTAAAACGCCAGATGACTGCAATGGGGGCGTAGAAGTGGTGCGGAGTCAATTAGAAGCGCTAGACCTATTATAACCCACCATCCCTCCATCACCTCCCCCTCCTCCGTGGGCTTTTAATAAATTTGTCAGGACTGTTTTACGGCCTGTAGTCATGCAACAATATATATGTTATAAGATGTATCTATAACATATGAGGTGGGGGAAAGTAATGCGGAATGTGGTGTTAGCATTAGAAGGTGGTGCTAATACAATCAACGACATCGCGAGACATATTTATGGAGACGGTGTCTTCCACGCCGATGGCAGGTTGTTGGATGGTAAAAAACAGGCGACGATAAGTCGAGCACTGGCAACATTACAACGCCATAAAATCGTCATAAAAATACGTAACACATTCTATGTGTGGGACACATCGATTAAGGACTATATAGAGCAACATATGACAAATTTAGGGCAATCGGCATATCGCCTTGATAAACAATTAGAGAACACAAACGAAGAGATCAAACGGTTTGAACATATCTTGCTGAAGTTGAAGTCTCAAAAGGACGATAAGGTGAGAGAGTGAAGAGTCCAACGATGCGGTATTCACTACGCGGTGCCTGATGGGAGGGTGATTCCATTTTGCACCTACAACACAATATATCGGCCGCATATTGAAAGAGGATATTGCAAAGAGAGGGGAGTTATATGAAAAAATACGATGCCATAGTCGTGGGGGCGGGAATCAGTGGACTGCTTACTGCACTCGCAATCTCAAAGTCGAATGGTGGAAAAAACGTTTTGATACTCGAAAAAGAAGATTGCATCGGCGGAGCCTGCAGGTCATACAACGTGGAGGGCTATACAGTCGATACAGGGCCGCACATCATCACACAACTTAACGATGGCCCTTTAAGAGAACTGATGACGAGATATTTCGATGTCGTCCCGGTGTTTAAACCACATGGAAAATATTACGTTAAAATAAACGGATCGACAAAAGAGTTTCCATGGACTGTTACCGACTGGATCCAGTTCGATGTGATTCCATTGAGGGATAGAATACTGATCATCCAGGCGTTATTTTCGGCCCTAAATGCATCCCTGATAACGCCAAAAAAGCTTACAGGAGTCTCGGTGTACGACTATATTAAAAACTATAATTTCTCGGAAAGCACGCTTAGATTCATCGATACCATAGCGCACTTTTTGACAGGCACATCGATGTATGATACCTCGATCTTCAGGATTTTCGACTGGAGCGACACAAAGAGGATGCAGAAAAAAGTGACGGGTCTGGTAAACTTCTTGTTCAAGGAGGGAGCAAGGGACCAGGCATATCCGGTTGGCGGAATAGGAAGCATTATCAATGCAGTTGTCGGCTCATTTCCAGATGGCAGGGTCGACATCAAAAAGAATGCCGAGGTGCAAAAGGTCATCATAGAAAACGATTCAGTTAAAGGAGTTTCAGACGGTGAAAATGAATATTATTCCAACCTGGTGGTTTACTCTGGCTTCGTGTCTGAATTCCCAAAGATACTTGATGACGGCGCGATAGCAACTGAATACGCAGATAAACTCAACAATATTACAAATGTCCTGTCTCTAACGGTCTGGCTTGGGCTAAAGAAAAAGTATCTTAAAAATGCCGGGTCCGATATTTTAGTAGGCAATTCAAACTGTACAGGTGCTTGGGCAGTTCCGGTAACCAATTATGACAAAAATCTTGCTCCGCCAGAAAGGCAACTTATTGGATTCTTGTTTAAGATCGACGATAAAAATATTGAATCGGCTAAAAAACGTACAATGAAGTTCATCTGCAGGCACTACCCATCCATCGAAAAGGATATAGAGATGGTTCACTACCAAGTCATGATTCCAGAGAAATCAGTAAACAATATCAATCAAATTATTCCGTCGCACAGAACTCCCATTTGTGGACTCTATCTGGTCGGGACCGATACATCCAAAAAAAGCATGGGCATCACCAGGGCATCATATTCGGTAGTAGAGTGTCTCAATGCTTTAGAAGAGGATGGTTTTTTGTCTCGTTTAAGATAGCTCTCGGACGTTTATATCTTAACATCTTTCCAATTGTTGAATTTCCGAAGTGTTGAAATTCCGTAGGAATTGCAACTCCACCAGATGTTCCATCTGGCGCATGTTGAAACTTCAAAGAAGTTACAACTCCGACGTAATCTTCGATTAAGTCGGAAATACAACTCTCACAGAGGTCACAGATGTTTCATCTGTGAGTCCGTCTAAATCTTCGATTTAGTCGGTCTTCGAACTGTGACATGAGCAAAGGATTCTCATACAAACTCTGCATCGCTGTCTATTACCTCTGTCAGGATATGTCCATCATGCGCATTGATTTCGATAGACCTGGTCTTTCCCCTGATATTCCATATTGGAATATGGATTAAATCCAGTTCAATATTAATATCCTTTTGGCGCGGTTTAAATGATTTATTTTCGAAAATGATAGCCTCGCCGACCATCTCATTAATCCGAAGCCGCTTTGTACAACTGTCTATGATCGCTTGAATGGCGATATCCCGCGCATCCTCTTGAGATATCACCGGATTCTCTATCACATAGTTCTCATCCGGAACGCTTACCCGATCGTGCACGCGCTCATATCGCACGAATTTGTTTCCACCCACCAAAGCGTTGACGACGCCGACGCCATCTCCAGATAAATCCACAGTCCTCGACTTGTATTGCTTTATCAGCTTGATTTCGTAATTGTATTGCCAGAATGGTATAAACCTGAGGACCATGCTTGCTGTCTGCCCCACCCGATGGTTGGCTATGGAAGCGGCATTTTGTCTCGTGATATGGGCCGGGAGAGAACGTAATTGTATCTCAATTCCCTGTGCAGAACCGACCGATTCAAAAGAGTTGGACGAATTCGTATCTTCAAGAGCGGCGGATAGCGGCAATTGTGGAATACAATTACCCTGCTCAGCATCCAGTTCAAAAAAATTTGATATCGAGTCCTGCAATGCAAAATCATCTTTTCCATATGCCTCAGCAAGGGCGGCCTTTCCAATTTGTTTCTCTAATTCGTCCCGATCCCAGAGAATGATGTTGTTTTGCTCAGCAAATCTGCAGGCATCGGGGGCAAACGACCCAGTGGTTACCAGCAGACCTTTGCCTCCCCGATTTCTGACGACTCCTGTCAGGCGTTCTACATCATAGTAATCGCCATTCTGGCCGTGCATGACAAAAAGTCTGTCGCCATCCTTTTCAGCGACGAGTATGTTATTTTGTGTTTCCCCCATTTCGGAATAATGGAGATTCAATTCGGACGGCTGCACGCCAACACGATAGTGATATGTGGTGAAGACATCTTTGAGGATTTTGTAAAGCGCATCGTCATTCATAGTAATCACATGAGATTGTACATTAAAATAAAAATACCTTATGCTTATCAGCCATTATTTTAATTGCATTCCGATCTTAGTATCAAGGATTGCTAAAAACCGTTTTTCCTCCCCCTTTGGAATCGTAGCACCTGCCGCTATGTCATGCCCGCCTCCATTACCACTTACATGTTCAGCGGATTCTCGAAGTGCAACAGCCAGATTCAATCCCTGCCTAATTAAATCCTGTGTTCCCCTGGATGATACTTTGATGCCATCCTCTGCATCGGCAAGCGCTATTATTGGCATCCTCCTGTTGACGCCTTTTATACTCGCGCTCATCCCGGCAACAATTCCTATTATCGTATCCTGAATGTTATCTCCTGCATGGAAATATTGTATATGTTCCATTGTAGTCACTCCAGTTTCCTTGACAAAATGTAATCCACTCACCAGATTGCGCCGGTGCTGGAGCAGTAGATCGCGGGCAAGTGCATAAGAATCCCCTCTGTCCCCCAAGCATATATTGAAACCAATATCCGCATGGCCATATCGGGCTGTGGCATTTAATAATGTGGAATATTCGGATGCATCCCGTAGCTCTGTGCCCTCCTGTTCCTTCTGCAGGGTGTACACCTCGCCAACGATACGTTCGACCTTGTAGGGCAGTATCCCTGATTCCATACACAACCGCATCAACCCGGAGACGATTCGCTGTTTTTCATCCCTGTCCAGATGTATCCAGTGACGCCACCCAAAGTCCTTTAAGGGTATATCCAACTCGCGCAGGAATTCGATGCATCCCGCTTCGTTGGCAGTGATGCCTGGTATGTATGGGTCCGAGCAATATTCCAGTAATTTATAAACAGGCCTCGTCTGCCTACCAAATAGTCGGATATCCGTCTCAACAGAGATGACGCCCGCATCAACGCCGTCCCGTATTATGTGTCGGTTCATCCCGATCAACCGCCCAGTCTTCGCATCCTGCATGTCACCAATAGCGCCTACAACTGCCAGGCCTGCCAGATCTATATTGGGTCCGAGCTCCTTGGCGAGCAAATATGTCGTCCCAGAACCGCTTAGCTCGCTGGTGCCGTTGATACCAAAAAGATGAGGGTTAAGATGATGTTCAAGCGTAGCTCCAACGGGCTGATGATGGTCGGAGATTATGGCGTTCAACTTTAGGGCATCGATCTCTTCCTGCATGGCAGATCCGAGGTCGGTAAAAATGACAAGTTCCCTGCCGATATCCGCGATTTCGTTGAGCGCCGCTACGTCCAGCTTCTTCAAGAATTTCGTCGTGTAATTTATGCCCTCCCGTTCCAATGCCATGCACATGATGCTCGCAGCGGTCAAGCCGTCTGCATCTATATGCGACACGACGACCGCTTCCTCATATTTCTTGATCTTCTCGGCACATTCTGCGGCTTTTTTTAACATCTGATCCATCGTAACACTTTACCTTCCACAATACAGTTGGCGCAAACCACAATTAAGGTTTTCTTCACTCTGTGACAATGCAGTAGTCGCAGATAAACGAAACATCTTTTATATCCCTTAATGTAGTAGTAATACATGTAAACTACCACCGTTTAAAAACGGTGGCTTTCCATTGGATGGTTGATATGTTGCACAGCAAAACTCGAACCAACCGCATCTGGACGAAAGAGCCTATTTACAGAGACTCTTCTCTTGGAAATCTGGACAAAACAAGAGTTGGTGAGACCTTGAGATGTCCGCTCCAAGATGGATTTTACAGCGATAGCCAGAGAAGCTTTCCTATCACTGTTCACGAGCATACCACACCCCTTGCATCTGTACAGAGCGTAGTTTCCAGAGTTGTGTCCATTGTTCACTGCACCGCAATGCGGACACCACTTAGAGGTGTGATAAGCGTCAACAAATTGAAGAGGTATGCTAAACTGCTCGCAGTTAGAGCTAAGAAACTCTCCGAATCGAGCATAAGGAATGCGATTAATCTTCTTATTAACTTTCTTACTGAACTTGTATTTCCTTCCCCGAACGCTGAGTTTTTCAATGGCAATGGAGGTCTCATAAGACTTGGCAAGGTTCACGATTTCTTTGGCGATCTGACCGCTTCTGGTCTTGACAAAATCTCTCTGCTTATGTTTAAGCCTTTTGAGATATTTCTTAGCCTTGCTAGAGCCTTTGTCGGCATGGGTCTGAAGCTTACTTCTTCGTTCAAGATATCTTCTCTGTCTCTTGGCAACATCCCTGCCAAAGTAGAGCTGTTTGACCACCTTAGATGTCTCGGTGTCAAAGACAGTAACGGCTGCGAGAGTAGAAGAGCCAACATCGACTCCAACGACAAATCTTCTGCCATTGGTTGGATTAGGAAATTCTTTTTCAAGGATGGCGGCAATTTTTCCATCATGCAAAAGGGATATGTTGTTGAAATTCCATCCATCATCGAGGAAGGAATCAAATCGTTTAAGCTGATTATCGAGTCGAATAGGGATCACAAAGGATTTGTAAGGAGAATAAGTAACCTTAAAACACGGATTACCTCTTTCAGATTTGACGAATCTAAACCACCGCTTGTTGAGTCTAATGGAACATCTCTTAAAGTTGCCGTTGATAGTCTTTCGTTTAGCCCAAACATCTTTTCTGGCTTCTTGAACAATGTCAGAGGGCAAAAAGGAGGTCTTACGTATGTCTGAATATGTTAAGTGGTGCAATTCAGTAGAGGACTTGGAATTTGGTAGATACTCCAACGTTTCATTGAGAGTTCTCAAATATTCAGCAAAGAAATTATCAAATATTCCTTGTTTATTTGGTGTTAAATCCACCGTGTTAAGCACGATACACTTTCTCAAAGTCTCACCGATACCTAATTGTTTTAAGAACTTAAAAGGTTTACAGAGGTGGAAAGGGCAATTCTCTTTGCCCGATGTTCTATGAAAGTTAGTATCATCGGAGGGTCAGGGTACATAGGCGGGGAACTGCTCCGACTGTTGACGAATCATCCTGACGCGGAAATAGTGGCGGTGACTTCGCGCACTTTCGAAAACCAGCCCGTCAGTGTGATACACACCCATCTTTTTAAAACAGTGGACCTGTATTTTGAAGACATGTCCACAAAGGAAGTGGCAAAGCGTTCGGACGTCGTATTCACGGCAGTTCCGCATAAAGCCGCGATGGCTCAGGTCCCAGAGCTATTGACAAATGGCGTCAGGGTTGTCGATTTGAGTGCAGATTACAGATTGAAGCCCGATATATACGAGAAAGTGTATGAAACACCTCACAGCGACCGTAACAGGGTGGCAACATATGGCCTTCCCGAATTGCACAGGGCAGATATCAGGCATTCTGACCTGGTCGCGAATCCAGGGTGTTTCCCGACGGGCGCCATACTGGCTGCTGCCCCTCTTGTTAAAGCCGGCATTGTGGAACGAATGGTCTTCGACTCAAAGACTGGCATATCCGGTGCGGGTATGAACCCATCGAAGGTCACGCATTATCCGAATGTTGCCGAAAACATATTGCCATATAATGTAACCACGCACCGGCATAATCCTGAGATCGAACAGGAGCTGACGCTTTTGGGCAGGTGTGATGTCCACTTTACGCCCCACATAATCCCTGCAGTAAGAGGCATTCTGACCACGGCGCATATATTTGCAAAGGGGACAGTATCCAGGGAAGATGTCACGGATTTATATCGGAAGATGTATGCAGACGAGGTTTTCGTGCGAATTGTAGATGGAGTGCCGTCGCTGGGCGCCGTTAGAGGCTCTAATTTCTGCGATATCGGTTGTTTTGAGGTAGAAAGAGATAGAGTCGTGGTGATCTCGGCAATCGACAATATGGTAAAGGGCGCCTCCGGCCAGGCGATCCAGAACATGAACATCATGTTCGGGCTGGACGAAAAGAACGGATTATGGATGCCTGGTGTTGCCCCATAAAGGTGGAAATATGAAAGTTAAAGATATAATGAACAAGAAAGTTGTCACGTGCGCCCCAGATGATGTCATCAGCGGCGTGGTAAAGAAGTTGAAAAAGCACGACATAAGCGGCATGCCCGTGCTGAAAGGTGAAAAAGTGGTGGGCGTCATCACCGAAAGCGATATTCTCAGACTCATGCGCACTCCTGAATATTCAAAAGACCTGTGGCTGCCGAGTCCGTTGGAGCTCATAGAAGTGCCAATACGCGAGTTGGTGGACTGGAGCAAAACGAAAAAGGCGTTGGAAGATGTGGGTGACAGGCCGGTCGCCAAAGTAATGTCGCGTTACTTGTATGTCATTTCGCCAGAGGAGGGGATCGAAAAGGCGGCGGAGATGATGACTAAACATCGTGTCAACAGGCTTCCGGTTATAGAAGATGACGGGCTGGTTGGAATCATCACCAGGGGCGATATCATCGCTGGACTTGGAGGCAGAAGATGAGAATTGTCGAGGGGGGCGTGTGCGCGGTTCCCGGTGTCAAGGCATATGGCAAGAGGGATGAAAATGATAATGGGCTGGCCATTATCACGGGAAAAGGCAATACTGTCGGCGTGTTTGCCCAGAATAAGATAAGGGCTGCCCCACTCATCATCATGAACGAGCGCTTGCCAGGTGTTATGAATGCCATCATCGCAAACAGCGGATGTGCAAACGCCTTTACAGGTGAAAGAGGTCTCGAAGATGCAAAAAGAATGGGTCAGTTGATTGCGGACGAACTGGGTGTCAATTCAAAATCCGTAGGCGTCGCGTCCACTGGCATCATCGGTCACTATGTCTATATGGACTGGATTGAGGGGCACGTAAAAGAGGTGATGGCTGGATTGACGTCAGAGCCAAGCGGAAGCGAAGCTGCGGCAAGGGCTATCATGACCACCGATACCATATTGAAGCAGATTGCGGTTGAGGTTGATGGTGTCCGAATCGGAGGAATAGCCAAGGGCTCGGGCATGATCGAGCCAAATATGAACACGATGCTGGCGTTCATCTACACCGATGCTGATTTTTCATATGATGTGTTGTATAAATGCTTGAAAACAGCGGTAGACGGTAGTTTCAACATGATCGTCGTGGACGGCGATGCCAGCACCAACGATATGGCCCTGCTAACGGCGACGGGAAAAGGATGCATAAGCGAACACAATTTTCAAGAAGGTCTGAATTTTGTATGCACTGAACTGGCAAAAATGATCGCAGGAGACGGCGAGGGTGCAACCAAATTCATCGAGGTCAATATCTCGGGCGCAAGGTCAAAAGAGGATGCAAGAAGGGCGGCAAAAGCCGTTGTGCGTTCGTCACTGGTAAAGACTGCGATATATGGAGAAAGTCCAAACTGGGGAAGGGTTATCTCAGCCATAGGTCGTTCTGGCGCAGATGTCGAAGCCGATAAAATCACACTGGAGTTCTCGGATGGTGTTAATGCCGTGACATTGGTTAAAGAGGGGAATATCGTCGAGAATGTCCTTGGTCAAGCGAGGAAACTCATGGTCAAAGATGTCATAGTCATCAAAGCAGATTTGGGGCTTGGAAGCGATGGTACAAGGGCATGGGGATGCGACCTCACCTGTGATTACGTCAGAATTAATGCCAAATATATGACGTGATGCCATATTATATTATTTTTACCATAAACTATCAATATATGGCATATTTACGTTACTATGGTGATAGATTTGGTCGAGGGTGTTTGAGGTAAAGAAAGTAGATGAGTAAGGTAGATTCGTATTGCCGTCTGACTGGAGAAAAGAAGAATTGAAAGATACTAATGAGGCGCTCATAATAAAGAGAAAAGGACATCTCAAGATGATTCCGAAGAAGAAGGGGGGACTTGACGAAATTCTTTGATAAAGCTGATTTGAACATGGGAGATTGGGATGAATTTGAAAAAGAATTTTATGGGGGAGTGGTTTGAGGCTATTGGTCGGACTGTACTCATCGGACATCATCAAAATAGTAGATGTCACCAAAGATGATTATATAGGAGTGATAGAACTTATGGATGAGACGAAGATGGATCCGAACGATTCTCTAGCGATGCAGATTATGAGAAAATAGGGAATAAAAGAGGTCTATTCATTTGATCGTAGCTTTGAAAATGTTGATGGGATCAAGAGGCTGCCAGAGTTTTGAAGCAATGTGACATGGCTTGAACATCTAATCTTATAACACACCATACTCCGCTATAGTCAATTATAAATATGTTAACTGTCAAAGCCAGTTATAATATGGTCACAACAATTCAGATTAAAGAGGATGTTAAGATATCTCTTGATAGAATGAAGATGTACTGGAAAGACTCCTTGAAGATACAAGAGAGCTGGATGAGGAAACAAAAAAAGATATTCAAAAGGCAATAAAAGAGATTGAAAGCGGCAAATTTAAGACCCATGAACAATTGAAGGCCGAAATGGAATTATAATGCCGTTTGAAATTATCTGGTCAGATTCTGCTGTTACATAACTTAAGAAGCTGGATAGGTCTCTCGCCAACCAAATCTTTCAAAAAGTGACACAATTAAAAGAAAATCCCTATCGAAATGTTAAAAGAATAGTTGGTTCTCCATTTTTTCGTCTAAGGGTTGGAGATTATCGAATGATAATTGACATTCAAGAAAGCGTCCTTAGGGTACTGATACTTAAGATAGGCCATGGGAAAAAGAGCTACAAATAATCTCCATGTACTTCAGTTCGGCATGGCCGTAGCTCTTCTTTAGTATGCGATCCGATCTTAGTTTTTTTATAACAGATATACTCGTTGTTAAAATCGTTATAAACGAAAAATAAAACTGAGCATATAATGATATATTGACTATATTAATATCGCTTTTAATATCGCTTTGGT
>CAYPOB010000027.1:0-12032 GCA_964412405.1 uncultured Methanocellales archaeon
GTCGAAAACACTTCGCAGAAGTGTTTTCTTAAGAAAGTGGCTTTGCCACTTTCGCAGATCAGAGATCTGCGAGAGTTGTAATCCCAAAGGGATTTCAACATTTCGCCCATAGGGACTTCAACATAACAAATATGAGTGATATGAGCGACCGTGATTTAGCGTTATTTGCAGCGAAGTGCTACTTTGGTATCGACGAGGGAGAGGGGGACGAGTGTTATCTCTCCATTGTCGATGACTTTAAAAGAAAATTACCCATTGGCGGGTTTATCGACGCTATGGAAGAGGAACTACCAAAGTGGTGGAAAGATAATATCGGGCACAAATCAAAAGTTGCACGTATGTCCATGGTCGATTTGATGCACCACATCAATAAACTGAGGATTCAAAGAGGATCAGACCGTCTATCTGAACATAACGAACTTTTTAATGTCTGGATGGAATATATCGTGTCCAAATATCCCCACATATATCTAGTCGAAGTGCGGGATAAAAAAAGCGATGCACGGAAGCGCATTCTCATCAATACCGACGTAAGACGACGAGAATAAAAAAGTTTTATTCAATTTTAAAATGATCAAATATTGTGATGTACATGGGCATTGAAGATGATATCAAAGCCATAGAGGACGAGATTCGGAGAACCCCTTACAACAAGGCGACCCAACTCCATATCGGTAAATTGAAGGCTAAGTTAGCCAGATTGAAGGACGAAGCACAATCCACCAGTAAACAAGGAGGTGGAAGAGGATATTCGGTTAAGAAATCTGGCGATGCAACCGTCATCCTGGTCGGTTTTCCTTCTGTTGGAAAGTCCACACTGCTCAATAAACTCACCAGTGCGCACTCTCAAGTTGCCGACTATGAATTTACCACGATGAGTGTCATCCCTGGCTCTCTCGTTCACAGGGGAGCACGCATACAATTGCTCGATGTCCCTGGTTTGATAGAGGGTGCTGCTGCGGGTAAAGGACGTGGGAAAGAGGTGCTGTCCGTCATCCGAAGTGCAGATCTCCTATTGATTATGACTGATATATTCCACTTGGAACACCTAAATATACTTAAAAAAGAATTATTTGACGCTGGTGTGCGCATCAACGAACGGCCCCCCAATGTTACGATTCGTAGAAAAGCCACAGGAGGGATTGTCATCAATAGAACAACCGAATGCGAAATCGATGAGACGGCTATGCGCTCAATATTAAATGATTTTAAAATTCATAATGCAGATGTGCTTATCCGTGAAAACATAACAATAGATCGATTCATCGATATAATTATTGGCAACAGAAAATATGTGCCCGCTCTGCCGGTGTTGAACAAGCTGGATTTAGTTTCATGTGGCGATAAAGCCGGTGGAGACTTGCCGATACCAAAGGATGCGATTTTGGTCTCTGCAGAACATGGGTCGGGTCTTGATGACCTCAGGGACGCCATTTTTAAGAAGTTAGAGTTCATCCGCATCTATATGAAGCCGCGGGGCGAGGCTGCGGATCAAGAGCCCATGATCCTAACGAAGAGGACAAGAGTTAGTGATGTCTGCGATCGCGTTCATAGAGATTTTAAGAGAAGGTTTAGATATGCGCAAGTATGGGGCAGATCCGTGAAACACAGGGGACAGAGGGTTGGTCTTGAGCATATCCTGATAGACGAAGATGTTCTGACACTTGTGATGGAGAAGGGTTAAATCCCCCTCAAAAAACACCTCAACACACCCTCGGAACCGGGTCTCCCAAAGGCGTTTCAATATACCTCTTTCCCCCAAGTGCAGTTTCTAAAATGACTTTTCTCTTGTGCCCTTCGATTGCTTCTCCAATTATCTGCGCATCCTTTCCATATGCCGTCCCACGTATGGCATCAAGAACTGCTTCGGCACTCTCTGGCCGCACACAAATGATCGCCTTGCCCTCATTTGCCACCTCCAACGGGTCAATCCCAAGCATCTCTGACGCTGCTTTGACTGCTTCCTTCAGAGGGACCTGTTCTTCTTCGATAGATATTCCAACGCCGCTTTTTCTTGCCATTTCGTTTAGCGCAGATGTCAGCCCACCCCTGGTTGGGTCCTTCATCGCGGTAATTCCGCCCGTATCCAGTG
The DNA here is from genome assembly GCA_964412405.1 of uncultured Methanocellales archaeon. Classification (GTDB taxonomy): domain Archaea; phylum Halobacteriota; class UBA148; order UBA148; family JAJOKI01; genus JAJOKI01. The sequence continues at coordinate 2,093 of CAYPOB010000027.1, forward strand.
CCACCTTGATCACCCCCCACAATGGCGCGGTATCGGATTCGAGCTCGGTCTCAAAACTGAATCCTTCCCTGAACGATAAAAGCGATATGCCATGGTCTCCTATCGTTCCTGTGATGATGATTTTGTCGCCGACGTTCAAACCAGAGTCGCGTATCAACTCGTTTGCAACGCCGATGCCTGCTGTGTTGATTACCATGCCATCCAACGCCCTCCTTTCCATCACCTTGGTGTCACCGGTGATTATCGCTGCCCCCACCTCACCGACCGCTTCATCCATGGACTTGACTATCTTTTCCAGGTCGTCAAGCGGAAACCCCTCTTCCATGATGATGCTACTTGACAGTGCGATGGGGCGGGCGCCCATGACCGATAAATCATTTATTGTTCCAGCTGCGGCAACTTTTCCTATGTTTCCGCCAGGAAAAAACAGCGGCTTGATCACATAGCTATCGGTGGTGAATACCACCTCGGTGTCTCCAACGGATATGGTTGCGCCGTCATCAAGGTCTAGCAGGCCGATGCTGCCAGCGCAGTTGTTGGACACGTTCTTGACGATAATTTCGCCAATTAACTTTTGCATGAGTTCTCCGCCGGCACCATGCGCGAGGGTTATGTTTTTTCCAGTTGCTTTACCTACTGACATTCACGTTCACCTCAATGAATTTGGTCCAATCGTCAATGCCTTCGCCAGTGGTCTTGCTCGTCTTCAGCGCCCCAATCCGCGGATTGATCCCGAGTGCGTCATCAATCATCTTATCTGCATCGACGTCCACTGCCTCCGCGATGTCCACCTTGTTTACTATCGCCAGGCTGCAGGTCTTAAATATCATCGGATGTTTTTTCACCATATCATCGCCCTCGCTGACGCTGATGACGACCACGCGATGATGCTCTCCCAGCGAATAATCCGTTGGGCATATCAAATTTCCCACGTTTTCCATGAACAAAATATCCATATTATCCAATGGCAGCTGTCCAATGGCATGTTCGACCAGATTGGCATCCAGGTGGCACTCCTTCCCCGTGTTCAGGGAGATGGTGGGGATACCATGCAACCTAAAGCGGTCGGCGTCGATGTCTGCAACGATGTCCCCTGCTATCGCACCTATCCCATATTTATCGCCAAGCTTCTCAACCGCCAATTCTATCAGCGTCGTCTTGCCAGAGCCGATCGCACCCATGATGTTAAAGCCAGTAACACCAAAACCGTCCAATAATCTGCGATTTTTCTCGGCAAGGGCCTCATTTGCCTGCAGGACATCGTATCCAACTTCTACGCGAAGGTCATGCATTTTCCTCCACCTCTATTTTGATGTCTCTAACGTTTATCTCTCTGCCCGACACCAATTCAGGTAAGGGATTCCCGCACTTTGGGCAGCACAAGATGTGGCGCTTCCCCATCTCAAGGACGCCCCCATATCCACATTTACACTTAATTTTTGGTGGTGTCTTTATGATGTTCAAATTTGCGCCCTCTAATAAACTTTCCTTGACCACGACCTCAAAACAAAAACTCAGCTGCTCTGGATTTATATGGGTCAGTTCGCCCAGCTCCAGGTCTATTGAGATTACTCTGGTGGCATCGTTCTTCGATGCCGCATCCATCACAGCTTCGTATACTCCCATTGCTACACCATATTCGTGCATTCTTACACCACACCATAACGTCCGTATTTCCACCAATTATGACAGGTCCCCTCTATCCCCACCATACATGGCCCATACGGGTTCTCCGGTGTACACGTCTTTCCGAATAACTCGCATTCTTCTGGCGTGGCCTTGGCAGTCAATATAAGTCCGCAACTACAGCCAAGAGGTAAATCCTGCACCTCGCCAACGTCGATGTCGTATTTCTCCCTCGCATCAAACTGGCAGAACCCCGATTTTATTGCCAGCCCGGAATTTGCGATTTCCCCTATGCCGCGCCAGTATGCATCCGCCACGTCAAACACCTCGTCCATGAGCTCTTGCGCCTTTGGGTTTCCCTGCTCGGTTACCGCCCGCGCATATTCGTTTTCCACCTCTGACTGTCCCTTTCTCATCTGTTTCAATATCATCAAAATGGCAAAAAGGACGTCCAATGGTTCGAATCCCGTAACTACGACAGGCATTCCCATCCCGGCAAATCGCTCATATGGTCTGGTCCCGATGATCGTCGAGACGTGACCAGGAGCTATAAGTCCATTAAAATTCACATCGCCGTCGCCGACAAGCGCATCCATGGCAGGCGGGACCAGTTTGTGAGATATCAAGATGCTGAAATTATCCGGCGGTTTATCAAAGATGGCGGCGGCATTAGATGGTGCAGTGGTTTCAAACCCGATTCCAAAAAAGATGACATCGTTCTTCGTATTAGATGCCATTCGCACCGCATCAGTTACGCTGTATGCTATCTTCACATCTGCGCCATCGGCTTTTGCCTCTGCCAGACTTATATCGGTGCCTGGGACGCGCATCATATCGCCATAGGTGACCAATGTTGCGCCGCTTTTTGCGAGAAAGATCGCCTCATCGACGTCCTTTGCAGAAGTGACGCAGACAGGGCACCCCGGCCCACTCAATAATTCCAAGTTTGGGGGGAGAAGCGTCCTCAGCCCGTGCTTTGTGATCGTTTGCTCGTGCGTACCACAGACATGCATTATCCTCACAGCATCATCTAACATTGACGAATGAATTAACCCGACGACCTTTTTTCCAAGTGCCTTGTCTCTGAATTCCATGCTCATGTTGACTTCCCTTGAAGCTCTTTTTCCATCGCATCCACATATTCGTGGAATATCTTCAGGGTCTCCTCCGCTTCCTGTTGAGTCGTAAATTGAATGGCATATCCAACGTGCACCAGTACATAGTTACCGATATGACTGTCATCCAGCTCACCAAGAAGGTCCAATCGCACCACTTGTTTGACTCCGCCGAAGTCGACGGTCGCTACTTTTTTATCGGCACCTATCTCTATTATTTTACCTGGTATCGCAATACACATCGCACAACCTCAATCAGTAGATTTATCACCCACTAGTTTATCAACGTATTGACTTATTATTTATAAAGTTGTATGGTCGATGAATATGGGATGTAAAAGGCTTCACATTTATGGAATCGTCCAGGGTGTCGGATTCCGTCCGTTTGTATACCGACTCGCCCATGAATGTGGATTGAAAGGATATGTTCTCAATTTTGGAAATGGTGTCGAGGTCATGATCGAGGGGGATGACGGGCGAATGGAAATATTCCTGCATGGCTTGAAAATGAAAAGGCCGCCACTTTCAAGGATAGATAAGATTGAGATTGAAACGGTGTCCAGAAGAAATTTTAGCGATTTTACGATAAGAAAGAGTGAAAAGAGCAATAGAATCGAGTCCTCGATAATTCCTCCAGACGTCTCCATCTGCGATGAGTGTCTCGATGAGATGTTCGATTTGAATGACCGCAGATGCCGCTATCCTTTCACTACCTGTACCAATTGCGGCCCCAGATACACGATGGTCTCCCATCTGCCCTATGACAGGCAGAATACTACCATGGCGGACTTTCCGCTTTGTAAATTATGCAATGAGGAATATGCCTCGCCGATGGATAGAAGGCATCATGCGCAACCGACCTGCTGCAGCGATTGCGGACCGAAAACGATGTTGTACGATGATGAGGGGATGTTGATCCTGGAAAGCGACAGGGATGATGCGATCGTCAGAGCGGCAGAGCTTCTCGATGAGGGTGGAATCATCGCGATCAAAGGGGTTGGCGGAATCCACATAGCAGTAAAGGTCGCCGATGATGCCCCGCTGTCGAAATTGCGAAAGAGACTGAGAAGATATGAACAGCCGTTCGCAGTGATGACGAGGGATTTGTACACGGCAAAGGGGTTTGCCCTGATCGACCAGACTGAAGAGCGGTTTCTGACCAGTTACAAACGGCCGATGGTCGTATTGGATAGGAGCGGTGAATATTATTTTTCGGGTCTCGTCGCGCCAGGACTGCACAACATCGGCGTGATGTTGCCCTATCTCGGCCTACATCAGCTGTTATTTAGGGAGCTCAAAGAACCTACGTGTGTGATGACCAGCGCAAACCTGCCGGGGAGGCCGATGACAAGGGACAACGCAGAGGCATTTGAGAAACTAAATGGAATTGTGGACTATTACCTGCTCCACAATAGAAGGATAGCGAATCGGACCGATGATACGGTCGTGAGGGTCATCCATGGCAGAACAAATTTCATCAGAAGGTCGCGCGGCTATGTCCCAGAACCGATCGTTCTGCCCTTCGTCCTGGAGAAGGATGCGCTTGGCGTTGGCGCAGAGCAGGATGTCACCATAAGTATCGTACACGGCGACCGGGCATACCTATCCCAGTACGTCGGAAACACGAGAGAAATAGAGACGTTTCAATACCACAACGAGGTGGTGGAGCACCTAAAACGATTGACTCGCATATCCCCAGACATATATGGTTGCGACCTTCACCCCATGTTCAATACGACCCGTTATGCCATGGAGAATACAAAGAGCATAAAAGTGCAGCACCATCATGCGCATCTCGTCTCACTCATGATCGATAATGGGTTATCCATGGACTCCGAAATCGTGGGCATTGCCGTCGATGGTGTTGGATATGGCCCAGATAGCACCGTCTGGGGAGGAGAGATACTAATGGCGAGCTACGATGATTTTACGCGATGTGCGAGCCTTGAAACCCAGCCAATGCCTGGCGGCGATCTCGCCACATATTATCCATCACGCATGGTTCTGGGAATCCTCAGCAAGGTCCTGGACGATGATGAGTTGACGAAGATAAAACTGCGATTTAGGTATGATAAAGAGGGGCAGGTCGTCATCGAGCAGTTGAGGCGAAATGTCAACGTAATGCGCACGACGAGCACGGGGCGCATTCTGGATGCGGCTTCCGCGCTCCTGGGCATAACATATTACAGGAGTTACGAAGGCGAGCCAGCGATGAAGCTGGAGAGTGTTGCCAGAGGTGGAAAGGGCGTGCTCGATATCCCGATAAGGTTCAAAACAGAGGGGAGTAGAAGGGTGTTCGATACAACGCAGATCCTATTGGGCATATATGGCGGCCTGGGCACTTACTCAAAAGCAGACCTCGCATTTTCCGCAGAAGACGCGATTGCAAGCGGTCTTGCCGAGCTCGCCATAGATGCTGCCAAAAAGCAAAACATAGAGACGATCGGGGTCAGCGGCGGCGTTTCATATAATGCGCACATTACCAGAAAGATATGGGAGTTGGTCGAAGAGCGTGGTTTCAGATTCATCATGCACGACCGGATACCGAATGGCGATGGCGGGATTTCCCTCGGACAGGCGATCGTGGCGAGTTTGCAAAATACAGATAAATAAGAAAAACACATATAATAGAACAATCAGATGGTCTTTATGGTGATCTTATGAAAATTATGGGATTTGAGATCGAAGATGAGTTAAAATTCTACTATCTGGCGCTGGCGCTTGGAGTGGTCGGAGTGTTGTGTGGCATTGTGTTCTTAGTGGGCCCGTCGATGGTCACGATGATGATAATGGGCGCTGGATTGTTCCTGATTGTACTTGGGGCATTGTCCCTCCTATACGCGATCCGCCTTGACTACAAGAAGACGGGGTCGATAAAAGAGGCGATTGGCCTAAGCAAATGATTACATAAAATCCACGATACCCATTTGCTTTGACTTGTCGCTTTTGAAGAGGGATTGTATTTCGAGGTCGATTAATTTCAATCGTTGTTTTGTGTAATCTGAGATGCCATACTCCATCGCGATTTTATGCGAGACGTCCAGATATTTTTTAACCGCCCCCTCGTGCACCGTCAGAATTATCCGTCCGCCGCATTTCGAGCAGGTGCCACTGAGCGGGGGGCGCCTGAATTTTTTATTGCATTTGACGCATCGCACTTTTTGTCGTGAGAATGCACGTAAATTACCTATTAAATCCGGTAGAAAGTGCGAGCTGATGACGCGTTCTGCCACATCTCTGGCATCTACCGCCCTGATTTTTTTTGCCAAGATTAATTGCGCCTCCAATTTATCCACCATCGTGTCAAGGGTCTTGTAGGCACTGTTGGCTGGGCCGGCCGCTATGTTGGATGTATCGTGTGTGAAGTCGAATCCCTCATACTGTGCGGGTGAGCCAAGTCTTGCGCCGATTAAATCCATCTTGGGTGCCAAGTCCTTTGGGTCTGCATATTTGCGGGTCGCTTCGTAAAATTCCAGTGGATATTGGCCCACCACATCGATGTTGTGCGCCTCGCTATCGATCTCGTTGGGATCTATCCTCGTCGTGAGCACAAGCGGCGCATCCATCTTGCCACCGCGCCTATCGGGCAAGTACGAACGCGAGAAGTTGAGCAGTCCATCCATTAATAGCATCACGCAGTCCTCGTCGCCATCGCACTGGGCAGTAAACAGATCAGAGGCAACGAGCGTGTGATTCTTTTCAACGGTCAGACAATAGACTCTTTCGCCCCCATATTCCATGAATCTCTTATCGACGACTTTATCCAGTAAAATTGCATTTTTGCCAAATATATCCACCGATTGTAATTGCCCACTAAAACCGGGGACACGGTCTCCAACCTCCAACTCCGATGCCTGCACCTTTTTAATCACACCATTTCTACTCACAAGCATTGCATGTTCTGGGGTGACCTTGATCTTGCGTCCGGACCTTGTCTTGAAAATCAGAAGGTGTAGTGGGGCTTCGTGAGATGATACCTCTGTTACCCTGCGATATTCTATTTGATTTGTATCGCAGTTGAGTGATAGGGTGCAGATATTTTCATCACATACATCAGCTATTCTGGTTCCGAAATCATCACTACGAACTTCGTTAGCAGCAAGTTTCTCTTCGACAAAAGTCCCTATGCTCCTATAGCTCCACTGATTTTCTCCTCGTACCCAGATCTTGGTGTCTGGGTGGAAACAGTTCCTCCTCTTCGCCGCATGGAAGAACGGGTGCGCATACCCGACGGAAGCATCGCTAAATCCTAGCATTCTGCCAAGCACTCCCGCACTGGTGTGAGGGGCAAGCCCTATGACGAGGTGTCCGACCATGTCCCCTGTTGAGGTGGCGCGATAATATGGTTCCACCCCATAGTATTTTACCAGCAGATCGTCCACGAAGTTGGCGGCTCGCAATAAATACCTGGCGGCGTCCTTAGAGAGTATTAGGTCTTGTGGTTTGAGTTCAATCGTCTGGTTTTCGTCGATGAGGGGGTTGCCATGACGGTCAATGTCATATCCAAGCTCTTTGAGCTTTTCTATGGGCACGCCAATCTCCCCGGGTTTAAAGTGAGTGAGGGGGAGGTCTGTCAGGTCATATCTAACGGTTCCATCCTTGAATACGGATACATCGTGTTTCGCCCTGAGTATGCCCTTTTCCAATGGCTCTGGCGTCTTGTTCTTCGATATCAACCCAAGCACGCCCTTGAATACGTTTAGATTATCGCGTTCGCCCAGTCGTTTCAATGACTGAGAATAAAGTGTTTTGAGGTCGATTGTCTGCAATTGAATACTAGTAGTGCCTTTGCTGCAGCGCGGACATGTTTTCCTGTCTCCAGCAGATATATTGCAACGCGGACAAAACATGGTTGGTCGTGTAAATTCCCCACACTCGCATCTGGTCTTAAATGTGGTTTTATTACAATTGTGGCATTTTCTAACCCCTAATTCTACTTCAATCTCACCTATTTTGTCATTAAGTGATTTTGAATGGTTTGTCGCATCCTGGAGCGAGCGAATTCTACCCCCTGCCTGACCCAGTGGAAATAAGATGTGGACTGCTGGGCGCATTTCCCGTTTTTTTGATTTTTCCGGACGACCCATTCTGCCTCCGATCCTAACCGGTGCGCGCTCCATGATCTGCACGCCGCTCAGTATTGAAACTGCATTTACGGTCGTTTTTGCATCCAGTTGGGATGTATGCAACCTGCTCAGCTCGGGCGTCAGACCGAGACATCTGATAAGGGGATGTGGCTGCTTGATTATTATATTTCCCTCGCGAACTTTGTGTGGAATCAGCAGCGTTTCCAATATTCCCTTTATCTCCACATCCAGAGGGATCGTGAGAGCTCCCTCACATCTTCCTTTCTCTGAGATATAGCTCATCAGCAATTCCAGTTCTTGGATGGAGATATCGTGCCAGAGATAGGTGTATTTGGGATGCAGCGGTATGCCAAATTTTTCCGACAACTCGAACGCTGTTTTGGGGGATATGTCCCTCAGATTTTCCCGTATGGTAGTTTTTATCCCGAGTTCTTGTATCCACCACTCATAACAATATGATGCCGGAACGAGGGGGCGGCCGTTCTCCAAAAAATCCCCATAATTGATCAATATCTCTCCCACATCTATTATCTTTGAAATGCTTGGGCGGAGTTCGTATGCTTGTTCCACTGAATTGATTTGCAGAACGTCCCCGTTGATCAATCGAACCGTAGGCCCTTCTATAGAATCTACCGGCAACATGCCTGCTGCCTTCCCAGGCCCCTCGATCTTCATCTGTGTGCCGGTGGCGATGAAGTCATCGAATACTATCATCGTGGCTGGGTGTATGCCTGCCGTGGCAAAACCAGAATTGCGCGATCGCCCGTATCGTAATCGGAATCCCCCGGGCCGAGAGGGATGTGAAAACACGGGCCTGCCTGCTATGATATCGTCCAGAAACCGCCCCTTCGGCTTCATTGTTTCGTCTTTCCGTTCCCCGGTCCCAGTACTTTTTATGCCTTTTATGAGATCGTCCAACCATTCCCAGCCATCAAGACCCAGTTGGGACACGTACTTCTTGATCTTTGGCGCCTTTAATGCGAGACCTTCGGCGAGCACCAGTGCCATCCCCCCCCTGACTCTGTTGGTCTCGATTCTGTCCAGATCTCTGTGTCCTGAAACTTCTGCTTCCTCTGTGGGTTCACCGTCTATGCAGATGGGGCAGTTTTCGACGATTAGCCGAATCTCTTTCGCAGCAGGGGTGTACTGAAGATTTGTCACTTTTTCGTAAAGCAAAACCTCTTCAACATAGCGCTCAACCTCGTCCTTTCGTGGTTTGTAGGCGCCGATGCCCATTTTTCGTCTCACGTAATCGGCGACAAGAACTGATATCGTTTGAGCGGTTCCGCCTGCGCTTCTAATCGGCCCGGCATAGTATATCCCTATATAATCTGTACCATCATCATTTTTGCCCAACTCCACGCGTGCTATTCCCTCGATGGGCGCTGCTACCACCCCCTCAGTAAGTATTGCAACCGCTGTCCGAATGGCGCCCTCTACCACATCAATTTTTGAATTGAACGTGCCGATGCGTTCCTCGACAAAGTCCAGACCAATCTGAAATGCGGCTTCTTCTCTGGACATTTTTGGTTCCAGTTCCCTGATCCTCTGCGCTACGCCCGATATCTCGACCAGATTCTCAACACGGTCTGCTAGATCTTTGGCAGGAAGGATCTCAGGATGCGACGCAGGGTCTGCGCCCTTCTCTCTGGCCATCCGTGCCAGCTGCATCGCCTGCTCCAGCCCACGTTCCAGCGAGCTAAAATAAGATGCAATATGCTCGTTTGTGTTTATATTCATGCTCATTATCATTGGGCGCTGATTTGAAATATGTTGTGATTGATTTTCGTGTAAAGTATTGGTTGGTATACGTTAGGGGTGATTAATGGTTTAGATATTTAGCTAAATACTTAAATATTGATGAAGGATAAAGTTGGTTATATCGAGAGCTGAGGATTTAAATATAATTACATCACTCCTCGGGCTGGACGATCATCTTCTTGTTTTCGATTAATTTATTGATTTCTTCCCTTGCTTGCTCTTTTGTGTAGGGTATTTCTTCCACTCTTTGAGACTCCATGCTATCATCTATCACTCTTATCTTTCTTAAATACGCGTCGCCAAAACATTATCCGCTGTCGTTCCTCAAACAAATCTCACGCATAAAATTTC
>CAYPOB010000028.1:0-11986 GCA_964412405.1 uncultured Methanocellales archaeon
TTCGTTAGAATTCATTCTGTAAAAGAGGAATTTCGTTAGAATTCACTCGGTAAAAGAGGAATGAGAATGGACAAAGATGGGCTTCAAGATATCATCGCCATGACAAAAGAATATCAAGCCAAGGCGGGAGCATACCAGCAGCAGCTCGCGCTAATCGATGTCTCGCTGGGTGAGTGTGAGGGTGCCATAAAGACGCTTGAAGAATTGGAGAATAAAAAAGCGGGAGAAGATCTCCTGGTTCCAATTGGTGCAGGAGTGTACATACATGCCACAATAACACGGGTCGATGATGTCTTGATGGAACTCGGCGCCAGCATAAGTGCAGAGAAGAATATAACCGAGACGAAAAACGCGCTGGTGAAGAGAAAAACACAACTGGGCGAAACGTACGAGCGTTTGAACAAAAGTTTACGCGAAATATACGACGAGATGCAAAAATTACAGATGAAGGCCTCACAATACAAGGGGTGAATCGATGTTCAATAACCTGAAGAAGACGTTCGGCGCCTTTATAGAGGAAACGAAAGTGTTCCTTATCGAACGTGAATTTATAGTGGATGAAAAGAGCCTGGAAACGCCATTATGGAACCTCGAACTGGCACTTCTCGAAGGCGATGTCGCACTGCCAGTGGCAGAGGGTATTGTCCAATCCGTTAGAACCGAGCTGCTCGGCACGACGAGAAAATGGCGCACCGATCTCGACGAAATTCTGAAGGATGCGTTGCGCAAAGCAATAGCAGATGTATTTACTGCTAATTGTTTCGATTTTGATGAATATATAGAAAAAGCCGAAAAACCAGAGAACATCGTTTTTGTGGGAGTCAATGGAACTGGAAAAACGACCACGATTGCAAAAATCGCTCACCATCTGGCAAACAGAGGGTATTCGGTCGTCATGGCATCCGGCGACACGTTTCGCGCTGGAGCGACTGAACAGATAGATAAACATGCCGAACGGCTGGAGATTAAACTGATCAAACATCAGCCCGGAGCAGACCCTGCTGCAGTGATATATGATGCAATTCAATACGCAAAAGCGCGACAAAAGGATATCGTCCTCTCGGATACGGCTGGGCGCATGCACACGAATATAAACCTGATGGATCAACTCAAGAAGATATGCAGGGTGACCGATCCGGGTCTGGTCATATTCGTCGACGAAGCCACGGCTGGAAACGACGCTGTCGAGCGGGCGAAACAGTTCAATGATGCCATCGGCATCAACGGATCGATTCTGACGAAAGTGGATGTGGACGCAAAAGGGGGAGCTGCGCTTTCGATCGCATTTATCACAGGAAAACCGATATTATTTCTTGGAACTGGTCAAAAATATGATGACCTGTCTAAATTTAAACCAGATTGGCTGTTAAATCGATTATTTGGAGGATAGGAATGTTTGGTGATCTTGGTAGTTCGTTGCGCGATGTTATTAAAAGGGTCGCCAGGGCCAATAGAATAGATAAGCGCACAATAGATGAAACTGTCAAGGGCATCCAGCGGGCGCTGTTGCAGGCAGATGTCAATGTCAAACTGGTCATGCAACTCTCATCCAGAATTAGAGAGAGGTCTCTCGATGAGAAACCTGTGGCAGGAGCGGATCCAAGAGAGCATGTCATAAAGATAGTCTACGAAGAGCTTGTCAAAATCATCGGCGAAGGCGCAGACATGCCACTGAGCGAACAGACAATATTGATGGTGGGCTTACAGGGCAGTGGAAAGACCACCACCGCGGCAAAACTCGCCAGATTTTTTCTGCGGAAGGGTGCGAAGCCGGGCGTAATCTGCGCCGACACCTACAGACCTGGTGCTTACGAGCAGTTGAAACAGCTGTGTGAACAGATCGATGTACCATTTTACGGCGAAATATATCGTTCAAATCCGATTTCAATCATAAAGAAGGGGATGAAAGAACTGGAAAGATGTGAGATTAAAATCGTCGATACCGCTGGTCGCCATGCACTTGAAAGGGATTTGATAAAGGAGATGAAGGATATCCATGACCTCATAAAACCGAATCAAAAACTGCTCGTCCTCGATGCCTCGATCGGTCAGACCGCGAGCGAGCAGGCCAAGGCGTTCAACGATGCAATCGGGATCACCGGCGTCATAATAACCAAGATGGATGGTACTGCCAAGGGAGGGGGCGCACTGTCAGCGGTTTCTGAAACCAATTCACCCATTGCGTTTATAGGAATGGGAGAAAACGTCGATGACCTGGAGCGATTTGACCCAGATGGTTTCATCTCCAGATTGCTCGGAATGGGAGATATCAAAAGTCTGATAGAGCGTGCCGAAGAGATAATATCTCCCGCAGACATGGACGTAAAGTCGATGATAAGGGGGCGCTTTACGTTAAAAGACATGTATAAACAATTGGAGGCCATCGACAGGTTTGGTCCTTTAAAGAGCATAATGCAGATGCTACCCTTTGGAGTGGAGCTCTCTGACGATTCGTACCAGATCACAAAGGACAAGCTTACCCGTTACAAGGTAATGATGGATTCAATGACAAATGAAGAGCTTGAAGACCCAAAGATTGTTGGAAGTTCGCGAATGAAAAGGATTGCACGCGGATCTGGCACTTCTCTCGAGGATATGAGGGAATTGTTGAAGTACCACAAAATGATGCAGAAAACGATGAAGGGTCTACGGGGTGGCAGGTTCCCAATGCAAAAACTGATGAAGAAGTTTAAGTAAAATAGCATAAATAGAAATTAAGAGTAATAACTATGAAGAAAGAGTTAATGGACATCCTTGCTTGTCCGATGTGTAAGGGTAATCTAAAATTAGAGGTCGAAGATGGTGATGGAGAAGTGATAACTGGAACGCTATACTGCGCGAAATGCGATGAACTATATCCGATAGAGGATGGAATTCCAAATCTTTTGCCGCCAGACCTGCGAGATTGATGCAAATATGAACGAGCAATTATACCAGCGGATACATATTAATCGCAAAGAGGTCAATTCAATCGAGTTCGATGTGCAGGAGCTGATGATTCCACTGGACCCGGGCGAGGAGACCAGTTTTAATATCAATGTGATTAACTACGGAACGCCGACACACGTACATCTATCGGCTACTGGAGAGATTCGGGATAAGATAACATTTATGAGTCATAATCCATACGTGCGGTACGAAGAGGACGTACCGGCCATAGTGAAGATTCCGCGGGGCGAGATTGGGTTCTACACCGGCGAGATCGTCGTGACTACTGGATATGGCTCAAAAAAGAACGGTTTTATCACGAAACTGGGGAAAGAGTTAAGAGAGGATGATGCGCCCCCGGTCGAAGTGGATGAAAAGCTGGGCATACGCCAGATAGTTGCAATGAAACGAGTGGGCACGCTCCTAGAGCTGCCGTCAATAGAGCACCCATTGGTACTGCCGATAGCTTTAATCCTCGCCATATTCATCCTACTGTTGACCTTTGGGTTTGGATTAATACCACCAATAATACCACCAATCGGTGGCGCTGTGGCTTTCTCGATCCTGATCGTGTTCGTCATTTTATATGCCCTCACTGAACTCATTAAAGGCGTAAAGTAAAAAGGGAACCAATATGAAATATATAATAGTCACGGGTGGAGTTATGAGCGGCCTTGGAAAGGGCATCACCGCCGCGTCAATAGGACGAATTCTGAAGGATAAGGGGTATGATGTCACCGCGATTAAAATCGACCCATACATAAACATCGATGCGGGCACGATGAATCCATTCCAACACGGCGAGGTCTATGTACTCATGGATGGTGGAGAAGTTGACCTGGACCTTGGACATTACGAGCGTTTTTTAGATACTGAACTCTCCAGTGAACACAATCTCACGACTGGAAAAATCTACAGAACTGTAATAGACAAAGAGCGCAGAGGAGACTACCTCGGGAAAACCGTCCAGATAATTCCTCACATTACAAATGAGATCAAAGAGAGGATAAGAGAAGTTGCCGCAAAAAGCGGAGCCGACATATGTATCGTCGAGATCGGAGGGACTGTGGGCGACATCGAGAGCATGCCATTCCTGGAGACCGTGCGCCAGATGCACGGCGAGGAGGAGATGGAGGATTTTATCCTCATCCACGTCACATTGGTCCCATCGGATCTCAACGGCTGGCAAAAGACCAAACCAACACAGCACTCGGTCAAGGCGCTACGTGAATTAGGGCTCAGCCCGGATGCGATCGTGGCGCGATGCAAGGAACCATTATTAGTGAGCGCCAAATCGAAGATTTCATCATTCTGCGATGTACCAGAAGAGGCTGTGATAAGTGTGCATGATACCGATAATATTTACCTGGTCCCGCCATTATTGGAAGATGAAAACCTCGATGTACATCTTATGAAATTGCTCAATCTCAAGGCATCGAAGGATGGAATGAAATGGCACCAGATGATCAAACGGATGAATTCTGCGGATAAGCACATCAAGGTAGCATTAATCGTAAAGTACGCGCACATAGAGGATGCATATTTGAGCATCAAAGAGGCGTTGAAGCATGCAGGCATTGAAAGTGGCTGTACCGTGAGCATCGCCTGGATTGAAGCCGAAAATCTTGAGGATGATCCGGAGAAGGTTCGATGCCTGGAACAAGTAGATGGGATACTGGTCCCGGGTGGATTCGGTGTAAGGGGGGCAGAGGGCAAAATTAAAGCCATCAGATATGCGAGAGAGAACGACATTCCATTTTTAGGGTTGTGTTTTGGAATGCAACTGGCCGTGATAGAATTCGCCAGAAATATGGTCGGGCTTGAAAACGCAAACAGCTCAGAATTGGGGGATACATCGCATCCAGTTATCGATATACTTCCTGAGCAGGGTGGCATCGAAGAGATGGGGGGGACGATGCGCATAGGCAATTATGATGCCGCGCTGAAGAAGGGGTCACTGGCGCACAGGATTTACGGTACCACCAGGATCGTCGAGCGGCACAGACATAGATATGAAGTAAATCCAAAATATATCGACCAGATAGAGGCAGAGGGCATGATATTTTCGGGTAAAAACAAGAACAGGATGGAGATTCTGGAGGTGCCAGCGCATAAATTCTTCTTCGCCTCGCAGTTCCATCCAGAGTTCACCTCGAGACCCGGTAAGCCCTCGCCACCGTTCGTGGCTTTTGTCGAAGCGATGTTGGAGGATTGATATGGTCAACGTCGAACAGTTTATAGGGCAAAGTATCAAAGATATTGAGAGGGAGGTAAAAGACAATGCCATCATCGCGCTATCCGGTGGCGTCGACAGTTCTGTATGTGCGGCCCTGGCGCACAGGGCCATCGACGATAGGCTGACCCCCATATTTGTGGACACTGGCCTGATGCGAAAAGGAGAGGTCGAGCGAATTCGAAGTACGTTTGGATATATGAATCCCTGCGTCATAGATGCGGGTAAGCGGTTTCTCGACGCGCTTAAAGGGGTGACAGACCCAGAAGAAAAGCGCATGATCATAGGCGAGATGTTCATCCGCGTTTTTGAGGAGGGTGCGATGGAAGTGGGTGCGAACTATTTGATTCAGGGTACGATTTATCCCGATCGAATCGAATCAGAAGGCGGCATCAAATCACACCATAATGTGGGCGGACTACCCATAGAGATTAAGTTCGATAAAATCATAGAGCCGCTGCGCGATTTGTACAAGGACGAGGTGAGAGATATCGCGCGTGCGCTCGGATTGTCCCCCGAAATTTGCGAACGAATGCCATTCCCGGGCCCTGGACTGGCGGTGCGCATCATCGGAGGGGTGACCAAAGAAAAATTGGAAATAGTCAGCGAGGCAAATGCAATAGTAGAAGAGGAATTGGTAGAAGAATTTCATCCCTGGCAGACATTTGCCGCATTGCTCGAAAAAGGAACCGGTGTGAAAGGGGATCGGCGGATTCATGGATGGATAATTGCGGTGCGCGCTGTTGAATCCAGAGACGGTATGACCGCAGCACCCCTTGAACTGCCCTGGGAGAAGTTGAAAAAGATAGGGGGCAGGATCACCAGCGAAATCCCAAACGTCGCCAGAGTGGTATATGACATAACTCCCAAACCGCCCGCTACCATCGAATTTGAATAGGAGGGGGGACTCTTGAAAGACCTGATCGAGATGACGGAAAAATATCTATTTCAGACATATACTCGCCAGCCCATCGTGATCGTCGAGGGCGGGGGGGCTGTTGTAAGGGATATGGGTGGCAGGGAATATATCGACTGCGTAGCAGGTATTGCGGTCAATAACGTCGGCCACTGTCATCCAAAAGTCGTTTCTGCCATTAAAAAGCAGGCAGAGCGAGTGATCCATACGTCCAATATGTATTATACTGAACCGCAGGCTCGGCTTGCGGAAAAAATAGTAGAGATAACGCCGATGGACCGTGTGTTCTTCTGTAATTCTGGTACCGAAGCAGTTGAGGCGGCGTTAAAACTCGCCAGAAGAGCATCCGGCAAAACGGACTTCATAGCAACCGAGGGCTCTTTTCACGGCAGAAGTCTGGGTGCATTGAGCGTGACCTCCAAGGAGGAATACCGAAAGCCGTTCGAGCCGTTGATACCAGGTATTACGTTTGTGCCGTATGATGATGCCGAGGCAATTGATGATGCGATTGTGCCAAAAACCGCCGCAGTCATTCTGGAGTCGATTCAAGGGGAGAGCGGTGTGCGAATTCCCTCTGATAATTATCTCAAAACGGTGAGGGATATCTGCGATGACACGAACACGCTGCTCATCATAGATGAGGTGCAAACCGGATTCGGCAGGACTGGAAAGTGGTTTGGATTCGAACACTGGGGAGTGGAACCCGACATAATGACCATGGCAAAGGCGCTGGGCGGCGGATTCCCCATTGGGATAATGGCAGCGCGAGAGGAGATGGCACAAAAGTTTCAGAGAGGTGACCACGCATCTACATTTGGCGGAAGCCCTCTGGCATGCGCGGCAGCGCTGGGGACGATTAGCGCACTGGAAGATGGGCTAATCAAACAATCGGAGAAGCTTGGAGACTACTTCATCGAAAGGCTGAAAGAGCTGAGGCACGATTACATCAAGGAAGTACGTGGAAAAGGGCTGATGATCGGAATGGAGCTGAATATAGATGGAGATACAATCGTCGATAAAGCCAGAGATGAGGGGGTATTGTTCAACTGCATCTCCGATACGGTGCTCAGATTTGTGCCGCCGCTGGTCATCACCAGAGAACAGATCGATAAGGTGGTGGAGGTGTTTGGTTGAGATGCGGAAATCCATACGGGATATGGGGAAATATGTGCCGAGCAAAACGATAGAAGAAGTGGCAAAACAATACGGTTTTCTTCCAGAAGATGTCATCAAACTGGGATCGAACGAAAATCCCATAGGGCCCAGTCCAAAGGCAGTACAGGCGGTAAAGGATTATGCCAATACCATCAGCTCATATCCATCTGTGGATGCTGCAGAACTAAGAACTGCACTTACCATGTATATCGGTTGTCCCGCAGACTGGATAGTGACGGGAAATGGAGCGGACGGAGTTCTTGACATCTTGACGCGGGTTTTCGTGGAGAAGGACGATGAAACCATCATCCCGATACCGACGTTTTCCTATTACGAACTTTTTACCCGTTTATGTGATGGAGTTCCAAAATTCACGTCAAGGGATTCAAACTTTGACGTCGATATCGATGCGCTGACCAAGTCCATTAGCAGTAAGACCAAAATGATATTCCTATGCTCGCCCAATAACCCCACTGGAAACCAGATTGGCGAAGGGGATTTGAAGAAGGTGTTGAATGCCACCGATGCGATGGTCGTAGTGGACGAGGCATATGCAGAATTTGCGGATTCATCGATTATCGGCCTTGTCGGAGAGTATGAGAACCTCATTGTCATGCGCACGATGTCAAAGGCGTTTGGATTGGCAGGATTGAGGGTAGGTTATGGAGTTGTTCCCCCCTGGATTTTCAAGGAATATATGAAGGTAATGCCCGCTTTTAGCGTCAATAGGATGGGGATAGTCGCTGCAATAGCTGCATTGGACGATAGGAATCATCTTCGGCGGACGATTAGGACAGTGAAAAATGGCAGGACGTTTCTCATCGAGAATATTCCATTTAAGACATATCCATCGCAGGCTAATTTCGTCCTGGTCGATGTTTCGCGGCTGGGCGCCGTGGAGGTGTGCGAAGCGCTCCTGCGAAAGGGGATAATCGTCAGAAGTTGCGAATCATTCAGGGGCGCTGGAGATTCACTAGTCAGGATAAGCGTGGGCACGATGGAGCAGAACAGGCGCGTAGTCGAGGGGCTGAATAGTGTCAAGAAAGAAGTTTAAAATGAAGGTTAAAAATGACTGATATATTTGGATGGATTATACTCATAGCCAATGTGATTTTAGTTTGTCTTATATTTGCTCAGTTTAGGAGGCAAATGAGACCAATAATAACGACCAAAATAATCAATTATGAAAAGATGCTTAAAAATGGTGCGAAGGCAATACCACAAATCTTAGAGAGAGGACATAGAGGATTATATCTCTATGTCAATAACATTTCTGACAATTTAGCAGTTAAGATGAAGATAAATTATGAATTTTTGCTGGATAATGAGAAGTTAATCGAGGTAACAGAGAATATAGATTATTTAAATCCAAATGAAGCAACTTACATGATTATCCGCGATGGAAAAATCATAGAAAAGCACCCTGATCTTTTCGAGGAAATTACGGAAGGACAAACGACGAAAAAAATACCCAAAAAAACAATGAATCTGTCATTAAATATCTGTGTTTTATACAATCCAATTTTAGGTAGATTTTTACCGCACAAAACAAAAGATTCTTATGAAATACGATGGGGATCTTTAGAAGAGTTTCCAGAATTGAAATACCACCCCCACATAGATTATTGGAATAGAAGAGGCAACCTTTACATCGAAAAAATAAAGAGGTAAACAGACCTTGAAAATAGCCATCACTGGAACGCCTGGGACGGGGAAAAGTTCTGTCTGCAAAATTCTTAAAGAGTGCTACAACATAATCCACTTAAACCATCTGATAGAGGAAAAGAAATTTTATACGGGCATAGACCGCAAGCGCAATACCCTAAACGTAGACATCGGTGCGCTTGCTGACTGCGTGAAGCACATGCCTACAAAAGACATCACCATATTCGAGGGGCATCTGGCGCATCATCTGCCCGTGGATATCGTCATCGTGCTCAGGGCGTCGCCATATGAACTCAGGGGGCGACTGGGCAAACGGGGATTTGGTGAGGCCAAGATTAAGGAGAACGTCGAGGCAGAGGCATTGGACGTCATATTAGTCGAAGCAGTGGAGATGGACGACGAGGTGTATGAGATAGATACCTCTGAAAGAAGTATAGAAGGGGTCGCAAAGTGCGTCATAGAAATCATCGAGGGCACAGACAAATACGGGCCAGGGTCCCTCGATTGGAGCGAAGAGGTGTTTAAATAAAACACTCAAGCAAACATCATGCCAACACCATGTGACGTTTCCATCCTCTGGACGCTCATCATCACCTTCTTCACCGCACTGTCAAAATCGCCAACCGTGATCGAGTCTCGCCCATCCCTGATTGCAAACATGCCAGCCTCCATCGTTATCGCCTTTATATCTGCGCCACTTGTGCCGCCCGTAATGGAGGCCATGTACTCAAAATCAATTTCATCTGAAAGGCCCATATCCTTGGTATGAATTTTAAATATCTTCTCCCTCGTCTCAAAATCTGGCAATGGCACTTCTACCACCCGGTCAAATCTACCCGGTCTGAGCAGTGCCGGGTCGAGAATATCAATGCGGTTGGTCGCCGCAAGGATCTTGACATCTCCTCTCGCATCAAATCCATCCATCTCTGCTAACAGCTGCATGAGCGTTCGCTGGACCTCTCGATCTCCAGAGGTCGCGCTTTCGATGCGCTTTGCCCCGATCGCATCAAGTTCATCGATAAAAATAATGCTTGGTGCCTTCTCTCTCGCCATCTCGAATAATTCACGAACTAACCGGGCGCCCTCACCGATATACTTTTGTACCAGCTCGGAGCCAACTACCCTGATAAATGTGGCGTTTGTGCGTTTGGCAACAGCCTTCCCTAGCATCGTTTTCCCTGACCCAGGAGGGCCATGCAATAATACTCCATTGGGAGGTTCTATCCCTACTTTTGCAAATATCTCTGGTTTTGTCAACGGAAGTTCCACGGCCTCTTTTAATTCATCGATCTGTTCCATAAGCCCGCCTATGTCTTCATAGTCCACCGATGGAGACTCAATGATCTCCATACCACTGACCAGTGGATCCTTAGGGCGGGGCAGTACGCCGATGACCGCCAGAGTCTGCTGATTCAATACAACTCTCGCTCCTGGTTGCAGATATAATCCATCGATAAATTGTGACGCATTTACCACGAATTTGGGGCCTGTACTACTCTTGATAACGACCTTTCCACCCCCCAATACATCCAGAACCGTTCCAATTATCAATGGCAGCGTTTTAAGTCGCTCAAGCTCACTTCTGAGTTTTCGGATTTCCTGCTCGTATTTTAGTTTTTCGGCCTCTATGGAACGTTTTTCATGCTCTATCTTGTGGCAATCGTTCCTGAGTATGCTGTTTCGCTCCTCTAGTTGGCGGACCTTATCGAGCGAATATTTCAAAAAGTCATCTGAATCCATATTATGTGTATCATTGGTTGACGAGTCTACCATCTCAGACCTCCGAATGTTATTTAAGTCATTCTCATATATATATGTTATATATTAGAGATCGTTATAGATGTTTAATATGTTTGTTTACTAAATATATAATTTTAAGGTTTTGGTGGCGATTCAACATGAAC
Source organism: uncultured Methanocellales archaeon (assembly GCA_964412405.1). Lineage (GTDB taxonomy): Archaea > Halobacteriota > UBA148 > UBA148 > JAJOKI01 > JAJOKI01. The sequence goes on from CAYPOB010000028.1 coordinate 10,802, forward strand.
TGCGAGATATGCGGTGCGGAGATAAAAGGTAGATCACACAGAGTCCTGATCGAACTATCCGAACTAAACGCATGTGATAGTTGCGCACAGTATGGGGGAGAAGTCGAAAAGTCCAGAGATGTTGCATCCACCCCAGTAATAAGAATCAAAAAGAGAAGACAGAGGGACATATACTCACAAATAAAAGATGAAGTAGTACAAGACTATCATGGGGCTGTTCGTAAGGCGCGCCAGGCTCGTGGCTGGACACATGAAGAGTTGGCAGATAAAATCAACGAGAGGGCATCATCGATAAAGAGAATAGAGAAGGGAGATATGCTACCCGATGATAATATTCGAAAGAAACTAGAACATATCCTCGAGATTCGGCTGGTCGAGAACGTAGAAAAACTAAAACCAGATACATACAACCCTCTTGAGAGCGCCACACTTGGAGATGTTGTCGTGATCAAACGGAAGCGTTAATCGACGGCTTTTGTAAACGTCCAATTGTAGAAAGCTCACACAGATATATGCTGTTGCCATTCATAGTATGAATACGGCAGCGGCTATCACGGTCGTCCATAACCCTTTTTCGTCCCCACTCGCAGATTGTGCCACGTTGATCGTTTTGACTATCTTGCCGCTGATTTTCCATATATTTTTTCGCGCATCATAGCTTGTATCGGGATCGAAATCGACGCCCAACGTTGAAGCCAGCATCGACGCGGCCAGGTCCTCTGCGTAGTCGCCTGCCTTCTGCTCTATTTCGCCAAAGGAATGGTGCTCGCTCAGATATCCGTAAGCGTTTTTATCTGCCGGGATTGCACATCCGACAGAGGCGGCAATTAGTCTGTTTTGTTCATTTGTAGCATTTTTTGCCATGACGCAAAATACGATCTGACCTGGTTCTAGTACGCTTATGCCATGTTTTCTTGGAACTATTTTACAGTTAGGAGGGAAAATGCTCGAAACATGAACGAGATTATACTTTTCTATCTCGGCGCCCCTCAATGCAAGCTCAAATGAGCTTAGCATTTCTTTATGCTTTCCGACGCCCCTTGTAAAAAACATCTTTTTTGGCACTAGCGAATCCATCAGAGCATATAATAGAGATGGAGAATATAAAACATTTGTCAGAAAAAGATGCAGGTGTAGATGATGAGAACTGCAATCATAGGTGGAAGTGGCGTCTATGACCTCGGC